>JAFAHQ010000018.1 GCA_019237135.1 Alphaproteobacteria bacterium | reverse complement strand
ATGCCGATCTTGCCGGGGCTTTTCTCCACGACGCGCAATTCCTGAATTGCGCCCAGCTGGTCGTCACCCGAAATTGGCAATCGGCATTCCGCGACGATGAACTCGGCTGCGGCGCCCTGATCCCGACCAACCCTGATGCGTCCTGTTAGCCCGATCTGCGATCCCTGATCGGCCGATTTAGTTCCCTGTTCGGCCGCTTAGGGAATTTGCCGGGCGCCCCGCCGGATTCCAATGACTTGGCGGCCTAAAAACGCTCCCCGAGCGGTTCGAAACGAGGTTTTTCCCAGTATTTTCCCGTCGAGCAGCGAAAGCGGATTGGCGACTCGTCTCGCCGCGTGCTAGCGTAGCGCGCGCGATGCGACAGGGAAGTCCGGTGTAAGGCCGGCGCTGCCCCCGCAACTGTTAGCGGCGAGTCCGCGGCAACGGCCACTGGTTCGGGCGACGGCTCGGCCGGGAAGGCGCTGCGGATGACGACCCCGAGCCAGGAGACCTCCGCATCGCCGCTGCTGGGACGCTTCCTCGGGTGGAGGAGAGACCATTGCCACCATCGCTCGCGACCCCGACGCGTCTGCCGCCCGTCACCCTGGTTTTTGGCGGCGCACGCTCGGGCAAGAGCCGCTATGCCGAGCGGCTCGTCGAGAGTGCCGCGCCAGGCGGCACCTATTGCGCGACGGCGGAGGCCGGAGACTCCGAGATGGCCGAGCGCATTGCCGCCCACCGGGCGCGGCGCGGCTCGTTCTGGCATACCGTCGAGGCGCGGTTGGCGCTGGCGCCGGCAATCGCGAGCGAGGCGAGGAGTGAGCGTCCGCTGCTCGTCGACTGTCTGACCCTGTGGCTGTCCAACCTGCTGCTCGCCGGCAAGCCCGTTGACGAGGAAACCGCAGCGCTTTGCGCCGCATTGCGGCTGGCCCGGGGCCCTGTCGTGCTGGTCGCCAACGAAGTCGGAATGGGCCTCGTCCCCGAGACGCCGCTTGGAAGGGAGTTCCGCGATGCCGCCGGCCGCGTCAATCAGAAGGTCGCAGCACTCGCCGACCGTGTCGTCTTTGTCGCCGCCGGGCTCCCGCTGGTGCTGAAGGAGGGCTGAGCCGGTGCGCCGCGTCCCGGCCACGGTCATCACGGGCTTTCTCGGGGCGGGAAAGACGAGCCTCGTGCGACATCTGTTGGCGCGCGCCGACGGACGGCGGCTCGCCGTCGTCGTCAACGAGTTTGGCGAGCTCGGCATCGACCGCGAGCTGCTGCTCGGCTGCGGCGATGCGGCGTGCGGCGAGGAGGACATCGTCGAACTCGCCAATGGCTGTATCTGCTGCACCGTCGCCGAGGATTTCCTGCCGACTCTGACGCGACTGCTCGACCGCGCGGCGCCACCCGAGCACATCCTGATCGAGACCTCGGGCCTGGCGCTGCCAAAGCCGCTGGTGCAGGCCTTCGCCTGGCCCGAGATCCGGACCCGTACGACAGTCGACGGGGTGCTGACGGTGATCGATGGGGCTGCGGTCGCCGCCGGCCGCTTCGCCGACGATCCCGAAGCCGTCGCTCGGCAGCGCGCCGCGGACCCGGCGCTCGCCCACGACAACCCGCTGGAGGAGGTATTCACCGATCAGCTCGCTTGCGCCGATCTCGTCATCCTGAACAAGACCGATTTGGTCGGCCCCGCGCGTCTGGCCGCGCTGTGCTACGAGATCGAGGCGCGGCTTCGCCCGGGGGTTAAGCTGGTGACCGCCCGAGAGGGCCGGGTGTCGCCCGAGGTGGCGCTCGGGCTCACCGCCGCTGCCGAGGATGATCTCGCCGGGCGGCCCTCACTGCATGACCTCGAAGCCGAGCACGACCACGACGATTTCGAGAGCTTTGTCGTGATGTCGGGTGCGGTGCATGACGACGCGGCGTTTCTCTCGCGCCTGCGCGCCACGATCGACCTTCACGAAGTGCTCAGAGTCAAGGGCTTCGTCGATCGGCCCGGGCGCGACTGGCGACAGATTGTCCAGGCAGTCGGCAACAGGGTGCAGCAGCATTTCGATCGGCCTTGGCGCCCCGGCGAAAAACGTGAGACCCGCCTCGTCGTGATTGGCAAGAAAGGCCTCGATCGTGCCGCGATCAGGTCGGCGCTCGAGGCGTCCGGCGGCTGAATGCATCTGCTGACGACCATCTCCGGGACGATCCCCGACGGCTCCGCCGCCGTTGATCTCGCTCAGACCACAGGGGACATCCTGCTGTTGTCGAGCGCCGACACCGAATTGGCGCTGCTCGCGGCGGCCCAGGCCCGGCTTCGCACGCAAGATCCCGCCGTGCCGCGCTTGCGCCTCGCCTCGATCCTGCAGCTCTCCCACAATTTCTCGGTCGATCTTTACATGGAGACGGTGGCCGGCGCGCGGCTTGTTATCGTCCGACTGCTCGGCGGCAGCGCCTATTGGTCCTATGGCGTGGAGCGTCTAGTCGAGACCTGCCGCACCCACGGCATCCCGTTGGCGCTGCTGCCGGGCGACGACAAGCCGGCTGCGGAGTTATCCGACGTCTCGACCCTGCCGAGCCGGGCACTCCACCGGCTGTGGCGTTATCTCGTCGAAGGCGGTCCCGCGAATGCCGAGAATTTGCTGCGCTATGCCGCGTCGCTGATCGGGCACGAGGCGGCCTGGGCCGAGCCCGCAGTGCTGCTGCGCGCCGGGTATTATTGGCCCGATAAGGCGTTGCCAAGCCTCGACGAGATCGCAGCGGAATGGTCCGGAGACGGCGGCATCGTGCCGATCGTCTTCTACCGGGCACTCGTCCAGTCGGGCAACACGGCACCGGTCGACGCGCTCGTCCGCGCTCTCTCGGCGCGCCGGCTGCGGCCATTGCCGATCTTCGTGCACAGCCTGAAGGACGGCGAGGCCGCGGCATTGCTCGGTACCTCGTTTGCTGCGGCCCCGCCTGCGGTAATCCTCAACGCCACTGGGTTTTCCGTCCGGACGGGTGACGGCAGCGATCCGCTCGCGGCGGCCGACTGCCCGATATTGCAAGTTGTCTTCGCCGGCGATCATGAAGAGGGCTGGCGCATCGGGACGCGCGGCCTCGGCCCGCGCGACCTCGCGATGAATGTGGCATTGCCCGAGATCGACGGGCGGGTTCTCTCGCGTGCGGTCTCGTTCAAGGAGCCGCTGGGCCGTGATCTCGAGACCGAGGTCGATCTCGTCGGTTACCGGCCGGTCGCCGACCGCATCGCCTTTGTCGCCGAGCTGGCGCGCAACTGGGCGCGGTTGCGGGGGAAGCCAGCGGGAGAACGCCGCATCGCGCTGATCCTCGCCAATTATCCGAACCGCGATGGCCGGATCGGCAACGGCGTCGGCCTCGACACGCCGTCTTCGGCGATCGCCGTCTTTCAGGCCCTCAGAGGTGCTGGTTACCGGATCGACGATGCCCCGGAAGACGGCGAGGCGCTGGTCCGGCGGCTGCTCGCCGGCCCGACCAACGCAAACCCCCGATCCGCGGGCGAGGAATCGCTGCCCTTCCCCGAATACTCGGCATTCTTCGCGACCCTGCCTCGCGCCGTGCAGCAGGCGGTCGAAGAGCGTTGGGGCCCTGCCGAACGCGACCCGTTTTTCCGCCCGGGACGACTCGATTGCGGCCGATTTGCCATTCCCGGCTTTTGCGTCGGCAACGTCGCTGTGCTGATCCAGCCGGCGCGCGGCTACAACATCGATCCGAAATCGACCTATCACGATCCGGCATTGGTGCCGCCGCATGCCTATTTCGCGGCGTATGCGTGGCTCGCCGAGGATTTCCGCGCCGACGCGATCATACATCTCGGCAAGCACGGCACGCTCGAATGGTTGCCGGGGAAGTCGCTGGCACTTTCGGCCGAATGCTTTCCCGAAGCGGTGCTGGCGCCACTGCCGCATTTCTACCCGTTCATCGTCAATGATCCGGGCGAAGGGACGCAAGCAAAGCGGCGGTCCCAGGCCGTGATCGTCGACCATCTGACGCCGCCGCTGACCCGGGCGGGCAGCTATGGCCATCTCGCCGAGCTCGAGCGCCTGATCGACGAATATTACGAAGCCGCCCAAGGCGATGCACGGCGGGTTGGAGTGCTCGCTGCGGCGATTCTCGACCAGGCTCGCGCCGGCGGGCTCGACGGCGATTGCGGCATCACCGACGAGGACGACCCGGGGAGCGCATTGCGCAAGCTCGACGGGTTTTTGTGCGAGCTCAAGGAGCTGCAAATCCGCGATGGGCTGCACGTCTTCGGGGGTAGCCCCAAAGGCGAACAGCTCGACGCGCTGCTGCTCGCCTTTGCCCGTGCCGGACGCGGCGCGGCACCGGTTGATGCCTCGCTGTTGCGCGCCCTTGCTGCCGATCTCGGCCTCGGACGGGATCCGCTCGCCTTGGATCTCGCGGAGCCGTGGAATGGTCCGCGTCCGAGGGTGATGACCGGCGCCGGGCCCTGGCGGAGTGCCGGCGACACGGTCGAGCGTCTCGAAGGGCTGGCCTTGCGCCTGGTTGCGGGCGAAGACCGGCCGGAAGAGGGTTGGGTGCAAACCCGTACGGTTCTCGAGTGGGTCAACCGCCAAATGCGCCCGGCCGTTGCCGGGTGCGGCGAGGCCGAGCTCGCCGGGCTCCTCGCCGGGCTCGATGGGCGCTTCGTGTCACCCGGGCCATCGGGCGCGCCGAGCCGCGGCCGGCCAGAGGTGCTGCCGACCGGTCGAAATTTCTTCTCGGTCGACACTCGCGCCGTGCCGACCCAGGCAGCCTGGCAGCTCGGTTGGAAATCGGCGGCCTTGCTGCTCGAACGTCACGCTCAGGAATACGGAAACTATCCGGCGCGAGTCGCACTGTCGGCTTGGGGTACGGCCAACATGCGGACGGGTGGCGACGATGTCGCCCAGGCATTGGCGCTGATGGGTGCACGGCCGGTGTGGGAACCTTCGAGTGGGCGGGTGACCGGGTTCGAGATCCTTCCGGCCGCGGTGCTCGATCGGCCGCGGGTCGATGTCACTTTGCGCGTCTCGGGCTTCTTTCGCGACGCGTTTCCCGGGCTGATCAATCTCGTCGATGCGGCGGCCCGCGCGGTGGCCGCACTCGATGAGCCGCCCGAGATCAATCCGCTTGCCGCCCGGGTCGCGGCCGACCGGCGCGCGCTGGAAAACCAGGGTGTGGCGTCCGAAGAAGCTGAGCGGCGTGCCGGCTATCGGGTCTTCGGGTCCAAGCCCGGTGCCTACGGGGCCGGGCTGCACACCCTGATCGACGAGCGGATCTGGCAGGACGAGGCCGATCTCGCAGACGCCTATCTGGGTTGGAGCCGTTATGCCTATGGTGCCGGCGCCGAGGGGCGCGCGGAGCGGGCGATGCTCGAAGCGCGGCTCGCTGCTGCCGATGCGGTGTTGCACAACCAGGACAACCGTGAACACGACCTGCTGGATAGCGACGATTATTATCAGTTTGAAGGTGGGCTCGCTCTCGTCGTTCGGCAGCTCTCGGGCCGGAAACCGCCGGTTTGGCACAACGACCATTCGCGGCCCGAGATGCCGCGTATTCGTAGCCTGCGCGAGGAGTTGGGTCACGTCGTTCGGGGCCGTGCGGCAAACCCGCGCTGGATCGCCGGCGTGATGCGCCACGGCTACAAAGGTGCTGCCGAAATCGCCGCCACGGTCGACTATCTCTTCGCCTTCGCCGCGACCTCGCGGGCCGTCGATGATGCGCATTTCGATGCGCTTTACGACGCCTATCTCGCCGACGAGGCGGTGCGCGGCTTCATGGCCGAGCACAATCCCGCGGCTCTTGCTGAGACCCGCCGCCGTTTCTCCGAGGCGATCGATCGGGGATTGTGGCGGCCGCGGAGCAACAGCGCCCGCGAGGCTCTCGCCCGATGGAGCGCGTCGTGAACGAGCTGCTCGATACCGAGGAGGAGATCAACCGCCGTCATAACGAGAAGATGGCGCGCCGCAAGGCGGCGCGTGAGCGCATGTTGGCGACCAAGACCCAAGAGCGTGGGCTGTTGATCCTCCACACCGGTAAGGGGAAGGGCAAGTCGACCGCCGCCTTTGGGATCGCGCTGCGTTGTCTCGGCCACGGTATGCGGGTCGGCATCGTCCAATTCGTAAAAGGGGTATGGACCACCGGCGAGCGCATCGCCCTCGAACGATTCAGCGATCTCGTGACCTGCCGGGCGATGGGTGAGGGTTTCACCTGGGACACCCAAGACCGCGCCCGCGACATCGCCGCCGCGCGCAAGGCATGGGAGACGGCCAAAGCGATGATCGCCGACCCGTCCTATCGGCTCGTGCTGATGGACGAGCTCAACATCGTGCTGCGCTACGACTACCTGCCGCTCAACGAGGTCGTGGCAGCACTAAAGGCCAAGCCGCGCGACCTTCACATCGTCATCACCGGTCGCAACGCCCGGCCCGAACTGATCGAAGCCGCTGATCTCGTGACCGAGATGACCCTCGTCAAGCACCCGTTCCGCAGCGGCGTCAAAGCCCAACTCGGGATCGAGTTCTGATGGCGCTGGCGCTGATGCTGCAAGGGACCGGCTCGGACGTCGGTAAATCGATATTGCTGGCGGGAATGGCGCGCGCCTTTACACGGCGAGGGCTCAAGGTGCGGCCGTTCAAGCCGCAGAACATGTCGAACAATGCCGCGGTGACCGTCGATGGTGGCGAGATTGGCCGGGCTCAAGCGCTGCAGGCGCGTGCTTGCGGCACTCCTCCGATCACGGAAATGAACCCGGTGCTGCTGAAGCCGCAGTCGGAGAGCGGGACGCAGATCGTATTGAACGGCCAAGTCTGGGGTGTGGCTTGTGCCGGTGACTACCGTCGTATCGCACCAAGTCTGTTGCCCGCGGTCCTCGCTGCTTTTGCCCGCCTCGCCGATGCAGCAGACCTCGTGCTGATCGAAGGGGCAGGGAGCCCGGCCGAGATCAACCTGCGCGACGGCGACATCGCCAATATGGGGTTTGCCGAAGCCGCCACCGTCCCGGTCGTGCTGATCGGCGACATTGAGCGCGGCGGGGTCATCGCCCAGCTTGTCGGCACTTATGAACTGCTGTCGGCAAGCGAAAGGACGCTGCTCGCGGGCTACATCGTCAACAAATTCCGCGGCGAAATCCGGCTCTTCGACGGCGGTATTAGGGCAATTAACGAGCGCAGCGGGCTGGGCTGCTTTGGCGTGGTGCCTTATTTTTCCCCGGCGAGAAACCTCCCGGCCGAAGACACCCTGGCGCTTACTCTCCACGTGCGGGGCGAGGCCGGGGGCGAGGGGCGGCATCCGATCCGCATCGCGGTTCCGATGCTACCGCGAATCGCCAATTTTGACGATCTCGACCCGTTGCGCGCCGAGCCCGGGGTCGAGGTTGTCATGGTCCCTCCCGGGCAGCCGCTGCCGCGGGACGCCGCATTGGTGATCTTGCCCGGGTCGAAGGCCACGATCGGCGATCTCGAATTCCTGCGTCACGAGGGGTGGGACATCGATCTTCTGGCTCATCGGCGGCAGGGCGGGCGCATCCTTGGCCTCTGCGGCGGCTATCAGATGTTGGGGCAAACCATAACCGATCGCTTTGGCATGGAGGGGCGAAAGGGGACCGTCACCGCGCTCGGGCTGCTCGAGGTCCACACGATACTCGACGGCGCGAAGCGGCTCGTCGAGGCCGCTGGCATCGAGGTTTTGACCGGCATGCCGGTCAAAGGGTATGAGATGCATATCGGCAGCACGACCGGGCCTGAACTCGAGCGGCCGATGCTCCGCCTGGCCGACGGCGCAGATGGCTGCATTAGCCGCGACGGCCGAGTTGCCGGCTGCTACGTCCACGGGCTCTTCGTTAGCGATCCCTTCCGCCGCACCTTTCTCGAGGCGCTCGGTGGCGACGGCGGCGAGGTCGTCTATGAGCAGAAAATCGAGGCGACCCTCGATGCGCTCGCCGATCATCTCGAGCGCAGCCTCGATCTTCCCGCCCTGCTCGGCGCGGCGCGGCCACCGCTCCTCAAACCGGCAACGTGAGATGCACGGTGAGCCAGGCTCCCAGCAACAGACCGGCCTCGATCAGGCAAGCGAGCCGGTAGAGGTGCAGCGCACGGATGATGTCGGACGTCGCCGCTCTGGCGCTGCCGTCGCCGAGCCAGGGATCAACGACGACACCTTCGGGGTAACGGCGAGGTCCGGCCAGCGACAAACCGAGCGCCCCCGCCATCGCGCTTTCCGGCCAGCCGGCGTTTGGGGAGTGGTGCTTGCGTCCGTCGCGCAGCAAAATGGCCAGCGCCCGATCCGGGCGGCATCGGTCGGCGAAGACCGCAGCCGCAACAAGCAGCAACCCGCTGATCGGCGCCGGCACCAGATTGAAGGCATCGTCGAAGCGTGCCGCCGCCCAGCCGAAGCTGCGATACCGCGCGGTGCGATGCCCGATCATGCTGTCGAGGGTGTTCGCCATCTTGTACGCGAAGAGCCCGGGCAAACCGAGCAAGAGGTACCAGAATGCCGGGGCGACAACGCCATCGCTGAAGTTCTCTGCGAGGCTCTCGATCGCCGCCCGCGCTACGCCATGCGCGTCGAGGCTCGCCGGATCGCGGCCGACGATATGTCGCACGGCGGTGCGGCCCGCTGCGAGCCCGCCCGAATTGAGCGCCCCCGCGACAGCGGCGACATGCTCGTAGAGGCTACGCTGGGCGACGAGCACAGCGATCAGCAGGGCTTCGACGACGGCACCGAGCGGCTGGCCACGGCAGAGCCGCTCGATCGCGACCCCCAGCGCTGCCGCGGCGCCGACCAAGACGATCACCGTAATGATGCCGCGGTAATACCGCGACTCCTCGCTGCGGGTTTCGCGGTTCAGTTTGCGGTCGAAGAACGCGATCGCGCGGCCGGCGAGTACGATCGGATGTGGGATATGGCGGAAGAGCGCGGGCATGTCGCCGAACAACCCATCAATGACGAGGCCGGCGACGAGCAAGAGCAATCGGTCGCTACCCGCCGATGTCATCGGCTGCTCAGCCTCCGCCGCAAGTCAGAGGGAAGCGGCCAATGACCGAGACAGCGGTGCTGATCTGCGGACACGGTAGCCGAGATCCTGAAGCCATCGCCGAGTTCGAGCTGGTAGCCACTGCGCTCCGCCCGCGCTTGCCGGATTTCGATTTTGCCACCGGCTACCTCGAATTCGCGCGCCCCACCATCCGCGACGGGCTCACCACCCTGGCGGCGCAGGGTGCACGGCAGATACTCGCGATCCCGGGCATGTTGTTCGCGGCGAGCCATGTCAAGAACGACCTCCCCTGGGAGATGAACAGCTTCATGGCCGACAATCCGGGGATCGATGTCCGCTTGGGACGAGATCTGGCAATCGGCCCGAAGCTGTTGCGGGCAGCGGCCGATCGCGTCGCAGGAGCGGCTGCCGATCCCGCAATCGCACGCGCCGAGACCCTGCTCGTCGTCGTCGGACGCGGCACCAACGACCCCGACGCCAATTCCAACATCTCCAAGCTCGCCCGCATGCTGTGGGAAGGTATGGGGTTCGGCTGGGCCGAAATCGCATTTAGCGGCGTCGCGCATCCGCGGGTCGACGCGGCTTTAACGCGCGCCGCGCGGCTCGGCTTCCGCCGCATCATCCTGTTTCCGTATTTCCTGTTTACCGGCGTTCTGGTCAAACGCATTTACGCGCAGACCGACGCAGTCGCTCGTCTCTTTCCCGAGATCGAATTTGTCAAGGCGCTGTATTTGCGTGACCATCCCGAAGTGCTCGACGCGTTTCGCGACCGCGTCGGCGAGGTCCGCGAAGGGCAGCCTGCGATGAATTGCCAGCTCTGCAAGTACCGTACTCAGATCATCGGCTACGAGAGCGATGCGGGCGCGCCGCAGGCGGCTCATCACCATCACGTGCGGGGCATCGGCACAGATGGCGACCACGACCATCGGCATGACCATCATCGCTGATGTTCGACGCATTCGCGATGGTCGATTGGAGCGCGGCGAATGTGCCGCGCACCGGCCGCGACAGCATTTGGATCTGCTGGCATGATTCGGCGGGCGAGAGACTCGTCAATCCTGGTACTCGGCACCAGGCAAGGGCGCTGCTCGCCGACTGGCTGGCGGAACCGTTGGCGCGTGGCGAACGGGTGCTGATCGGTTTTGATTTTCCGTTCGGCTATCCGGCTGGGTTTGCCGCACGGCTTGGTCTTCCCGGGCCGCCCTGGCGGGCGGTCTGGGAGGAGATCGCGCGGCTAGTCAAAGACAATGAAGACAATTCCAACAACCGCTTCGATGTCGCCGCCGCGATGAACGAGCGCATATCGGGCGACAAGTTTCCGTTCTGGGGTTGTCCGGCGCGACCTGCGAGGAACTGCCTCGGGCCGAAGCATCACCGCAGCCACGAGCAGAACGGATTGGCTGAGCGCCGGCTGATCGACGAGTACATGGCGGGAGCCCAACCATGCTGGAAGCTACTGGGGGCCGGCTCGGTTGGCGGCCAGGTTCTGACAGGGATTCCTGTGGTGCGGGCCTTGCGGAAGGATCCGCGCTGGTGCGACAAGGCGGCGATCTGGCCGTTTGAGACCGGTCTCTGCCCCTCCGCGGGCGCGCACGTCGTGTTCGCCGAGGTGTACCCGTCGCTGTGGCGGCACGGTGACGAGAAGCCCAAGGACAAGGCTCAGGTTCGGGCCGTCGTCAAGTTCTTCGCCGATCGAGATCACGCCGGCGACCTAGCGAGGTTCTTTGCGGGGGATCCGGATCTGACCCGCGAGCAACGGTATCGCGTCGAATCCGAGGAAGCTTGGACGCTCGGCGTGATTGCACGCGCACAGCGCCCGATCCCGGTGCGCTCGGCAACGGCGGAGCGAGGCCAGGCCGACGATCGGTACGCCTACCTCCGCGACCCGGCCGAGATTTCTCGACGCTCTTTGGCGCTGATCCGGGCGGAAGCCGATCTTACGCGATTTCCGCGGGAGCTGCGGCCGCTCGCGTTGCGTTTGGCGCATACCGCGGGCGACAGTGCGATTGTCGACGGCCTTGCTTGGTCGCCGGGAGCGGTTGCGGCGGGCCGACGCGCGCTCGCCGCCGGCGCGCCGATCCTTGTCGATACGGCCATGGTGGCCGCGGGGATCAGCGGCGCGCGGTTTGCGTCCGATAATGCGATCTTGTGCGCCTTGCGCGATCCGAGGACAGCCGAGCTTGCCACAGCGCTGGGCACGACGAGGTCGGCTGCGGCGGTCGAGTTGTGGCGCCCTTACTTGGCGGGCGCGATCGTGGCGATCGGCAACGCGCCGACCGCGCTGTACCATCTGCTCGAGATCATCGCGACGGGGGCTGCAAAACCGGCCCTCATTCTCGGCTTTCCAGTTGGATTTGTCGGCGCGGGCGAAGCCAAGGCAGCGCTGGCGGCGTTCGGCCGCGGTGTCGCGTACATCACATTGCACGGCCGCCGTGGAGGCAGCGCGCTCGCCGCAGCGGCGGTCAACGCCCTTGCGAGCACCGGGTGAAGCCGTGGCTCGCGGTTGTCGGGATCGGTGAGGACGGATTAGCCGGTCTCCCCCCGGCGGGACGCGCTTTGGTCGACACGGCCGAGGTGCTGGTCGGCGGCGTTCGCCAACTCGGCATGGTGCCACAGGGTGGCGCAGAACGGCTCCTCTGGGAACGCCCGCTCGACCGCACGATCGAAACGATCGCCGCGCACCGCGGGCGAAATGTGACCGTATTGGCGAGCGGCAACCCTCTCTGGTACGGCATCGGCGTCAGATTGGTCCACCGCTTTTCGCGACACGAGATGACGATAGTGCCGCAGCCGAGCGCGTTCAGCCTCGCCGCAGCCCGGCTCGGCTGGCCGGTCGCCGATTGCGCGGCTGTCACCTTGCACGGGCGGCCGCTCGACACCCTGCGGCTCCATCTTGCTCCGGGCCGCCGCATCCTGGCCTTGTCCGAGGACGGCGACACGCCGCGCGCCGTGTCGCAACTTCTGACCGGGCTCGGCTGGGGGCCGAGTCCGCTCGCCGTCTTTGCTCATCTCGGCGGAGCACGCGAGACGATCGTTGAGAAGGAGGCGCAGTCCTGGGGTGAGCGACAGGTACCTGCCCTCAACACGATGGGGATCACCTGCCGTGGCACGCCGAGCGCGAGAGCGCTATCGCTTTTCGCCGGACTGCCGGACGACGCTTTCGAGCATGACGGTCAGCTGACCAAGCGCGAGGTCCGCGCTGCGACACTCGCGGCGCTCGCTCCGCTCCCCGGCGAGACCCTGTGGGATGTTGGGGCAGGCTGCGGCTCGATCGCGATTGAATGGCTGCGCGCCGGGGACGGCCGCTCGGCGGTCGCGATCGAGCGCCACGCGACGCGCGCAGCTATCATCGCGCATAACGCGGCGCGGTTGGGAGTGCCGGGGGTGCGCATCGTCGCCGGCACGGCACCTGAGGCGCTCGACTGCCTACCAGTGCCGGACGCCGTCTTTGTTGGAGGCGGGATCGGGGAGCCGGGGTTGCTGCCAGTACTATGGGCAAGGTTGCGGTCCGGCGGGCGTCTAGTCGCCAATGTTGTCACCGCCCAGGGGGAGGCGCGGCTCCTCGCCTGGCATAGGAGCCACGGCGGCACGCTGACGCGGATCGCAGTCAGTCGCGCTGAGCCGTTCGGCCAGCACCACCTCTGGCGGTCGCTCGCTCCCGTCACCCAACTGGCAGTAACGAAGCACGATTGAGATGCCAAACGCCGCCCGCCCGGCAGCAATACCCGGACGGCTATTCGGCCTAGGCGTCGGGCCGGGGGACCCGGAATTATTGACTTTGAAGGCGCTGCGGCTGTTGCGGGCAGCTCCCGTCGTCGCCTATCTGGCTCCGGAGCAAGGCGACAGCTTCGCCCGTTCGATTGTTGCGAGATGGCTCGTAGCGGGCCAGCGCGAGATCGCGATCCGCGTTCCGATGCAACCGAAGCCGCCCTCCGCGGGAATCTATGACGCGGCGGCAGCCGAACTCGCCACCGAGCTCGATCGCGGTAATGATGTTGCGCTGCTCTGTCAGGGCGATCCGTTATTTTACGGCAGCTTTATCCATTTCTTTACCCGACTTGCCGGCCGGTACCGCATTGAGATCGTCCCGGGCGTGGCCTCGATCACCGCTTGCGCGGCCGCGACGTCAATCCCGCTGGTGGCGCGAGATGAGGCTTTGGCAGTGATCCCGGCGACGCTCGACGAGGCGGAAATAGCTAGCCGCCTCGGCGACAGCGATGTTGCGGCGATAGTCAAGCTCGGGCGCCATTTTTCGAAGGTACGCAGAGTACTTCGCGAACTCGGCCTGGCCGACAGCGCGCGCTATATCGAGCGCGCCACCCTGCCGAACCAGCGTGTGGCACCGTTTGCCTGTGTCGATGCAGGCCACGTCCCCTATTTTTCGATGACCCTGATCCGTCGTCGCGGCGGAATTCGGACGAAATAATATCCGATATTCCACTTTCCTTCTTAGGCGTTGGGACAAGTGCGAGATAACGCCTACTGGTCCCGAGTTGCAGAGCCGCGTGTTGCAGCGCGGCTATGCCGGAATCCAGCGGAAGATAATCGGACCCAAGGAACCGGGTGTCGATTTCATTGTGCAAGAGCCGGAAATTCATGGCGCACCAAGGTTGGTCTACCTCTACGGGATCGAATCGCCCGGGCTAACGGCATCCATGCTTCTCGCCGACGAGGTTGTGCGGCAGCTGACTCTTTCACCGGCGGGACAACCAGTCCTCGCGGGCTGACCCCGCAGCAGCGGCTGAACAGGGTGCTCACCAACACGGCCGGCGGTATCATTAGACCGGAGACCGGCGGTCCCGCCCCGACGGGACCGGGTTCGCGGCGGAGATCATAGATGCTGATCGGCGTTCCGAAAGAGGTGAAGACCCATGAGTATCGCGTCGGGCTTATCCCTGGGAATGTGCGTGAACTTGTGCACCACGGGCACAAGGTGGTTGTCGAGGCGGGAGCAGGCGCCGAGATCGGCTTCGATGACGTGGCCTACGAGGCGGCGGGCGCCGGCATCCTCAGAGGCGCCGCGGAGGTGTTCGGCACCGCGGAGCTGATTGTCAAGGTCAAGGAGCCGCAACCGCATGAGGTGGCGCTGCTACGCGAGGGGCAAGTTCTGTTCACCTATCTCCATCTCGCCGCAGACAAAACGCTGGCTCAAGGGCTGATCCGATCGGGCGCTATCTCCGTCGCTTATGAGACAGTCACAGACGGGCGGGGCGGTTTGCCGCTGCTCGCGCCGATGAGCGAGGTCGCCGGACGAATGGCAGTGCAGGTCGGGGCTCATTGCCTCGAAAAGGAACAAGGCGGCATCGGCGTGCTGCTCGGCGGTGTTCCGGGTGTTCCGGCGGCCAAGGTCGTGATTCTCGGCGGTGGCGTCGCCGGCACCAATGCGGCTCGCATGGCAATGGGGATGGAGGCTTATGTCACCGTTATCGACAAGTCGCTGCCGCGACTCTACGAGCTCGACCTACAATTCGGGGCACAGCTCCACACGTTGTTCTCGACGATAGAGAACATCGAGCGCGAAGTAGTTGCCGCCGATCTTGTGATTGGCGCCGTGCTGATCCCCGGTGCGACAGCGCCCAAGCTCGTCAGCCACGAACTCGTCCGTGCTATGAAACCGGGCGCAGTGATCGTCGATATTTCGATCGATCAGGGTGGTTGCTGCGAGACCAGTCGACCGACCACCCATGCGGCACCGACCTATATCGCGGACGGGGTCGTCCACTATTGTGTCACGAACATGCCGGGAGCAGTCGCCCGCACGTCGACAGTCGCGCTCAACAACGCAACCCTGCCGTTTGTGTTGGCGATCGCCGATCGTGGCTGGCAGCAGGCACTGGCGCAAGACCCGCATCTCCGGGACGGGCTGAATATCTGCCGGGGGCAGGTGACGCATCCGGCCGTCGCTCGCGATCTTGATTTTCCGCTGGCGGCTCCCGAGCGGGTCCTGGTGGACTAAACGATGCGGAGTACGGGATCGGCCAAAACCGACCAGCCTGCGAAAAGCTTGAGCTTTGGGCTATGGACCGCCGGGCAGACAGTCCCCATCTCAAATAGCAATGGCTTGAGAGGGAGAAATGCCGCTCCTTCCGACGGCGGCCCACTTGGTTGGTGACCAGCGATTCGATGCATCGGCGCCCACCGAGGCGACATCCGGCCGGCGAATCGATGATGCCGCCATCGCCGCGGTGACCAACCTGTATCGCGAAATCTTACCAGCTCGCGGCGCTATCCTGGATTTAATGTCGGGATGGGTGAGCCACCTGCCGCCCGAAGTTCCCTATGCGCGGGTGGTCGGGGTCGGCATCAGCGCCTGCGAGCTGGCCGAGAACCCGTTTCTCGACGAATGGCGCGTACAGGATCTAAACCGCAATCCGCACCTTCCGTTCGCCACTGCTGAGTTCGATGGCGCGGCGATCTGCGTATCCATCCAGCAGTTGACGACGCCCTGCAATGTGATTCGGGAAGTCGGGCGGGTACTAAAGCCGGGCGCACCGCTCGTCGTGACCTTCTCGAACTGCTGCCTGCCGACGCGTGCTATCGCCTGCTGGCATCTTCTGGACGATGCCGGGCATCTTTGCCTGATCGCCCATTATTTTGCGGAAGCCGGCAACTGGACTGACATCCGCTGCTTGGATCGAACCCCGCGGGGCGGCGGAGATCCACTCTACGCGGTGATCGGCCGCAGCCTCGGACCGGCACCTCCGGCGGGTGATGACTAGGAGTCGAAGGCTACCATTGAGGTGAACGGGACGTCGATCCGGTCGCGGCCCCGCAGGAAGGTAAGCTCGATGATACAACCGGCGGCAACCACATCGCCGCCGCGTTGACGAACGAGGTCGATGGCGGCTTGCATGGTCCCCCCGGTTGCTACCAGATCGTCAAGCACGACCACACGTTGCCCACGTGTGATCGCATCCTCCTGGATCTCGATGGTGTCGGTCCCGTATTCGAGATCATAAGTAAAACGTACGGTCCTACCGGGCAACTTTCCCATCTTGCGGACCATCGCAAAGCCGCGGCCGAGCTCATAGGCGAGCGGAGCGGCAACCAAAAACCCGCGGGATTCGATGCCGACTAAGAGGTCAGGCTCATGCGGCCGCAACGCTCCGGCGAGGCGCTCGACAGTGGCGCGCCAAGCGTGTGGATGGGAAAGGAGTGTGGAAATGTCGTAGAATAAAATACCGGGTTTCGGAAAATCGGGTATCGAGCGGATGTGCTGCTTCAGGTCCATAGCCGCCATTCCTCGATGTCCATTCTCGGCGAGTGATTTCACCTTCGTCGCGACATAACCGCTTTCTGCCTGGTTGGGAAGGCCTGACGGGCAGATATCAAATTAGGCCTTGGACTGCATGGCACCCGCCACCACAACCCTCGTCGAATCTGAAGAGTCTGGGTCTCTTATCTTGGCGGCAACCGGAGAATGGCTGGTGGAGACTGCTGCCGACCTCGATCGAAGGCTGCGAGGGATCGAGGCGCCAAAGGGAAGGCGGGTGACGCTGGATCTGGCGGGGATCAATCGGCTCGATACCGCCGGCGCTTGGCTCCTTTTGCGAACCGAGCACGATCTGATGGCGCGCGGCAACACTGTCGAGATGCGGAATTTGCGGCCGAGCTTTGAGCCGCTGATTGATCAGGTGCGAACGGCTGGATTCGTGCCTCCAGCACGGCATCCACGACCGGCCCATCACACGATCGCAGGGTTCATCGCGCGTATCGGAGAAATCTCGCTCGGGCTGATCGCGCGTGCGTACAGCATCCTGGGCTTCTTCGGCGTCGTGTGCTCGACTGCGCTACGCGTGGCGTGCCATCCGCGCCGGCTGAGCATGACCGCGATGGTCGCCCAGATGGAGCAGACAGGGGTCAACGCGTTGCCCATTGTCTCCCTGCTGACATTCTTGATCGGGGTCGTCATCGCCTATCAGGGTGCTGATTATCTGAGATTTTACGGGCTCGAGAGCTACACAGTCCAATTGACCGGGGCTAGCATCCTGCGCGAGCTGGGGGTCCTGCTGACCGCTATCATCCTCGCCGGCCGATCGGGAAGCGCCTTTACCGCCCAGATCGGGACGATGCGGGTCAATGAGGAAATTGATGCGATGCGGACCATCGGCCTCGATCCGGTCGAGGTACTGGTCCTGCCTCGCCTCTTCGGACTGGTGCTGACCTTGCCGATGCTGACCCTCTGCGCCAATTTTATGGGGATATTTGGTGGCGGCCTGACGGCTTGGAGCCAGCTCGGCATTGGCATTCCCCAATTCTTAACCCAACTTTCCGGGATCGCGCCGTGGTCTTTCTGGATCGGCATGATCAAGTCGCCGTTCTTTGCCGTCGTTATCGCCCTGATCGGCTGTTATGAAGGCTTTCAGGTGGCAGGCAGCGCCGAAAGCGTCGGTCGTCTGACGACGTTGTCGGTGGTTGAAGCGATCTTCCTCGTGATCGTGATTGATGCGGGGTTCTCGATCTTTTTTTCCGCCTTGCAGATTTGAGCATGCCCGATCAGTCAGGCGAGCCGATCATACGGGTGCAAAACCTTGTCAACCGGTTCGGTAACGAGACCGTCCACGACGGCCTCGACCTCGAGGTGTTCCGCGGCGAAGTCCTTGGTGTCGTCGGCGCATCTGGGTCGGGTAAATCGGTCCTGCTGCGAACCATAATCGGGCTCAACCGCCCGGTCGCGGGCCACGTCGAGGTCTTCGGGCGCGACATTCTCGCGATCAGTGATACTGATCAGCGGGAGATTGAAAAAAATTGGGGCGTGTTATTTCAGGACGGTGCGCTGTTCAGTTCGCTGACGGTCGCGGAGAACATCGAGGTGCCGCTGAAGGAATATTACGACATGCCATTGCGGTTGATGGACGAGATTGCGGCATTCAAGATCGGTATCGTCGGCCTCCCCGAGGGAACCGGAGAGAAATATCCGTCCCAGCTCTCGGGTGGAATGCGAAAGCGCTCGGGGCTCGCACGGGCCCTCGCCCTCGATCCCGAAATTGTTTTTCTCGACGAGCCAACCGCTGGGCTCGACCCGATAGCCGCCGGCGATTTCGACATCTTGATTCGGGACCTGAGAGGCAGCCTGGGCCTCACGGTGTTTATGGTGACCCATGATCTCGACACGCTGATTTCGATCTGCGACAGGGTCGCTGTACTGGTGGACAAGAAGCTTCGCGTCGGCACCTTGGAGCAACTGATGCACGACGAACATCCGTGGATCCAGTCCTACTTCCATGGCCCTCGGGGGCGAGCTGCCTTGCTCTCCGAAGGCGAACATTTGCAGAAATAGGGGGTTCGGCTTTCCGGTCCTCTATAAGTATCTTGCACCGAGAGAGCAAATAGATGGAGACACGAGCCCATTACGTGGCGGTCGGCACTTTTGTCTTGGCGGTTATCTTTCTTGCGTTTGTCGCAGTCCTGTGGCTGGGACGCACCGAATTCGGCGAGCAAGCTAGGCGCTACTATATTTTCTTTAGCGGCTCGGTGGCGGGTCTGAACAAGGGTTCGCAGGTTCAATACAACGGAATTCCGGTTGGCCAGGTCGTAGATATCCGCGTCGATCCAGGTAATCTCGAGCAGATACAGGTGACGGTCGAGATCAACACCAGCATCGTGGACATCAAGTCGGACGCCCGCGCATTCCTTGAAACCAACATTCTAAATGGCATTGCCACAATCCAGATCCGCGGCGGAACGCGGGAGGCCAGCGATCTTGTGCCGGAGACCGGACATAAATATGCGGTAATCAAAGCCGGGAGATCAGAGCTAGAGGAGGTAAAGGCCAGTCTTCCAGAACTGGTGGCAGATCTTAAAGAAGCGGCTCACAGCGTAAACGCCCTACTCGACGAGAATAACCGGCAAGCGGTTTCCGAAACGCTGCAGAATATTCGGACAATAACGGCGTCTTTCGTCGAGCCCAGCAAGGAGGTGAGCGAAATCGCGGACAATGCCAACAAGGCTGTTGTCCAGCTGAGAACATTTTTTCAGGATCTCGATCAAAGCTATACCGACAAGGGTGGATTGAAGGATCAGCTATCGCAAACGCTCGCCGACGCCGATCGGTTGGCCAAGAACCTGAACGAGGCCAGCCGGCAACTGCAAGTGGTCCTCCAGGAAAATCGGCCGGGAATCCGAAATTTCACCCAGAGTACCTTGACCCAGGTGAGCGATCTCGTCACGGATCTGCAGCGGTTTGTAGCCGGCGCGACGCGCTTCGTGTCCGAAATGGAGCGCAACCCGACCCGGTTGCTATTCGGCGAGCGGCGCGAGGGGTATCGGCCCCAATGACACCGGCGGCGCGGCTCTCGCGCCGATTGTTTTCGAGCGCCATGGCGCTCGCCGTGACGAGTTGCGCGAGCTTGCTCGGGCTGGGTCCGGCGCCGCATCTCTATCGGGTCACCCCCAAGAGCGCATTCCCAGCGAATTTGCCGCACGCGTCCGGACAACTCCTCGTCGATGTGCCGTTCGCTCCGGCGGGGCTCGATACCGAGCGGATCGCGCTGAGCCGCTCTGCGGTCTCGATCGATTATTTCGCGGATTCTGAGTGGATCGATCGGGTGCCACTGATGGTCCAGACAGCACTACTCGATTCGTTCGAGAACAGCAAAGCGATCATCGCAATCGACCGAGAATCCGTCGGATTGCGCGCGGATTTGATCTTGAAGATCGACATACGGCATTTCGAGGCGCTGTACGATTCGCCCGATGGAGCACCACAGGTCTGGGTGGCGATCAGCGCTAGGCTTGTCGATCCGTCCGGCCGTGATGTCGTGGCGCAGGTCTCGTTCGAGCGTCGCAAGCAAGCCCAGGGAAAAGACATCGCGCAGATCATCCTTGCCTTTGACGAGGCATTAGGAGGCGTGATGGAAGACATCGTGTTGTGGACGGTCCGCAATCCGGCTTTGTCGGAAAAGCTGCGTCCGCTATAATGATCACCTTTTGTTCACGGAGGTCGCCGTTTGGCGCGCGAGAACGGTCGAAGAAGCCTGCTCGTGAGCTGGGCCGATATCGAGCGAATGACTGTGGCAGCCACGGTCATCGCCGATTGCCGGCGCGACCTCGCCGCGCGCAACCGCAACATCGTCAACGAGGCATTGGCCGACAACCCGGCCTCTGAGTGGCAGCATTACCCCGATGGGGAGGTCTACGATCCGAAAAGCCACGCCCAATACTTTTATCACACGCATCCGGCAAGCGGACGGCCTATCCGGGAGCATGGGCATTTTCATACTTTTCTGCGCGCTGAGGGCATGCCGGTCGGAGCGGCCCCGCTTATCCTTCCGGAGATCGCGGTCGCCGACGTTCCGGCGCTGCCGCCCCAAGCCCCGCCGCTCAGGCACGGTATTCGGGAGGAGGTGAGCCATCTCGTTGCGATTGCTGTCGACTGCCTGGGCGAGCCGATCCGGCTGTTTACCACGAATCGCTGGGTGACCGGGGAAACCTGGTATCGCGCCGACGATGTGATCCGAATGGTTGACCGATTCGCGATCACCGAAGCCGCTCCGTCGGAGACGCTTAACCGGTGGGTCGGCGCGATGCTTCAGCTCTTCCGTCCTCAGATCACAGCACTGCTGCGGATGCGCGATGAGACCGTCATGGCTTGGCGCCGTCGCCGGCGCACTCAGGTCTTCGAGGATCCAGCGCTCGAAATCACCTCAAGCCTCGATGTCGGCTTCGACGCCCAGCTCGCTTTCCTCGACCGGGTTCGATTCGCGCGAGCCCCGCAGCGTCTGCCGGTCCTGCCGGCGATGGCGGAAGGCTGGGGCGAGGGTCAGGCGCGCTGAGGCGGGAACCTCTCCAACTGTGTTACTGGGGAGGCGTCGGCGACAGTGGTTGACGCGGTGCAAGGTTGCCGCCACTTAGGCATTCTTTCAGCCTGGCGTCGCGTTTTGCATTCGACTCGGCGTTGTAGTCGGGAAAAGCGGCCTGAGCCTGTTTGGCGCATTTATCCGCCGCCTTCCAGTAAACGACCGCCGTCTGACCCTGTTGGCTCGCCGCGGCCGTCCCAATCAAGAGCAGCAGCAACACAGCGGCCAACGTGAGCCCGGAGCGTTTCATCCGATAACCTCCTCGTTGCGAGTATGATGCCAATTATGCGGCCCCGATCGCGGACTATCCACTCTTAAGTCCCAGGCCGCTGTTGCGCCTGCTAAGAAACTGAGGCTCCATACGCGCAAATCCGACCGGAGGAGCCGCGATGCTGAAGATCTGGGGACGGGCGACCTCATCCAACGTGCAGAAGGTGCTTTGGTGTTGCGCTGAGCTCGGCATCGAGTACGAGCGTGTCGATCTCGGTGGACCGTTTCGCGGCAATCGTGATCCCGAATATCTCGCGATGAATCCGAACGGTCGGGTGCCGACGATCAAGGACAATGGTCTGATCCTCTGGGAATCGAACACTATCTGCCGGTATCTCGCCGCAACGCGTCATGGCGAGCGGTTGTATCCGGCCGACCCCGCCGCCCGCGCGAACGTCGAGCGCTGGATGGACTGGCAGCTCGCCACCTCCGGGCCGCCGATGTCAGCCCTGCTCGGCATGCTGATCCGGGCGAGACCAGAACAGCGTGATCAGGCAGCGATCGAGGCAGCGCGGCTACAGGCGCTGGCGGCGTGGACCATAGTCGAAGACGAGCTCGAAGACCGTCCTTATCTGGCGGGACCTGAGCTGACTCTCGCCGAGATCGCATTGGGAACCATGGTGTACCGCTGGCATGCGTTTCCGATCGAGCGGCCGCCATTGAAGAACCTCAAAGCCTGGTATGAGCGTATGCGGGAGCGCGCCGGTTTCAAAACTCATATTGAAATCCCGATCACGTAGTGGTGAGCCCGATTCCGGGCCGTTGCTTTACCGCTCGCGGACGTTATTCTGCGGTAGCTGGGTCGACATCACCCATTTAGATATAAAGGGAGGCTGAATGAAATCATCAACTAAACGCTCGATGCTAACTGCCGTCATGATCTGCGGGTTGACCGCCGTCAGCGCCGTCGCGCTGGCGCAGGACAAGGATGCGGTGCTCAAGAACCGTGAGTCCTTGATGAAGGGGCAGGGAAAGGACCTCGGGAGTGTCAAGGCCTATATCGACGGGAAGGGTGATCAGGCGCAAGCCGAGGCCGGCGCGGCCAATTTGACCCAGTCGACAAGAAAGATCCCGGATGTATTTCCGCCGGGTTCGGGCGGACCCAACTCCGACGGGAAATTCGCCGCCAAGCCGGTGATTTGGAGTGATTGGAACAAGTTTATCGATGCTCAAAAGAACGCTGTGAGCAAGGCCGACGTGCTTTTCACGGCCGTAAAGAGCGGCAACAAGACCTCTATTGAGACGGCCTTCGGCGATCTGGGCAAAAATGGCTGCGGCGCTTGCCACGAGACGTTCCGCGAGAAGTTGAAAGACTGACGGCGGCGATCGCCGCCATATTCCTGGCGCTCGCCGGGCCCGCGGCGAGGGCAGCGGACACAGATGCGGTGGTACGCGGCGCCTATCTGGCGGTAGCGGCCGGTTGCGCGGACTGTCATACCGACGCCAAGAACGGCGGGCGTCCTTACGCGGGCGGCCGCGCCCTCACAACCCCGTTCGGGACCTTCTATGCCCCGAACATCACCCCCGATCTGGACACCGGGATCGGCCGGTGGAGCGACGCGCAATTCCTGAATGCGTTGCGCGAGGGCGTAAGGCCTGATGGTTCAAACTATTTCCCGGTCTTTCCCTATCCGAGCTTTGCCAAAATCACGGACGACGATGCGCGGGCGATCAAAGCGTACCTCTTTGCCCAGCCGCCGGTAAGGCAATCCAACCGCGCGCATGACGTGGGCTTCCCGTTTTCGTGGCGTTTCTTGCAAAACGGGTGGAAGCTGCTCTTTTTCAGTCCAGGCCCGTTCCGTCCGGCGCCCGAGCGCGGCGAGGCCTACAATCGCGGCGCGTATCTCGTCACCGCGCTGGCTCATTGCGGTGAATGCCACACGCCGCGTAACTGGTTCGGCGCCACCGAGCCGTCGCGTTTTCTCGCCGGCACCTCCCACGGCCCGGACGGCAAGGCTGTCCCGAACATCACCCCGGATCCGGAAAGCGGGATTGGAAACTGGAGCGGCGACGATATAGTGACCCTCCTCAAGGACGGGCAGACACCCGATTTCGATTTTGTCGGCGGCGCAATGGCCGAAGTCGTCAAAAACACTACGCGGCTGACCAACATGGATCGCCGCGCGATCGCTGTTTTCCTGCAATCGGTGCCTGCCGTGCGGTCTCCCCGATAGAAATCGCCGATCGCACGTTTCGCCGCTGGACGCTCGGTCGCCACCTCTTATGATGATGGGCATCGCGCATGGGAGGAGTCAGAGATGGACCTTGCCAAGGTTCGCCCATGGCTCTGTCATCGGATCGTTAGGCGACCAGCGACGGGAAGCACGGTTTGGTGCGAGGACGACCGGATAAGAGCTTAGCTCGTTTCGAACGGATCGCCTTGGTCTTATCGGGTGGCGGGGCGCTTGGGGCCTACCAGGCAGGAGCCTACGCCGCGCTCGAAGGGTGCGGGGTGCGGCCGAACTGGATCGCCGGTACCGCGATCGGCGCGATCAACGCCGCGATCATCGCCGGAAACCTACCGCACGAACGCGTGCTGCGGCTGCGCCAATTTTGGCGGGAGGTGAGTAGGCGCCCGCAGGACCGCCGACCGCGAAGTGCAAATCGGTGGGCGCGAACGGCCCTCACGAACTGGCTGACCGTCGGGCGGCGCGGGGGATTTCCATCCTTGCTCGAGGAGCCGGTTATTTCCGCCGCGGCATTACGCGCGATGATCGGTGAAGTCGTAGATTTTGACCGTATCAATTCGGGTGGCGTCCGGGTGGTGCTCGGGGCCGTGAACCTGGCGACCGGAGCCGAAACATTCTTCGACAATGACCGGCACGTGCTTGGCGTCGATCACGTGCTGGCTGGGTCGCCGTTCCCGGGCATGCCGGCTGTTACGATCGGCCATCACCCCTTCTCCGGTAGTGCGATTTCGGTCTCGGCTCTCGACGATGCGCGCCCGGCCGACACGCTATGCTTCGCGATCGACGGGTACGATCCGGTTCCCGGGGGTCAGAGTGGTTTTAGCCGCTCGGCACGAGACATCGCTGCAATGCGCCGCACTCATGATCTCCGCCGCGTGATTGCGCTGCTCGGAGAACGTCTTCCGTCGGCATTGCGCAGTGATGTCGAGATTCGCCGGTGCCTTTCCGAGGCGAGCACTGCGACAATGACAATCCTGCACCTCGTGCATGAGGGCACGGCTGCGGATCTCGCCGCCAAGATGCGGGATATTTCTCCGGGTGCGGTAGCGCGCCGATGGAAGTCGGGGGAAAGCGATGTCGCGACGAGCCTTGCACATCCGCGATGGCTAGCGCCGCCGTCTCGTCTTTCGGGTGTCGTCGTTCACGAGCTTCGCGGCGGGGTAGTTGCCCGACCGCATTGACCCGCTACATCGATCCTATCCGCCACCTGTAGAATAGACAAAGTTCCATCGACGCCCGATGAAGCGGCAATCTCTATCTTTCGCATGAGAATACATGTTTAATTTAACAATGGGTAGACTCCCGTTAACCGCGAAAAAGCCTTTTCTAAATGACTGGCACGACAAATATCTGCTTGAAATAAACCGATTTTTCAGATGGGATGGCTTCGCCTGTTAATAAGTCAAAACGGTCCGCCGCTTCGACTTATTGGACGCTCGCGATCTCGTGGGCGATGGGCATACATGAGGGTTCATGCTTTACGAGGCCTACCAAGTACACAACGACGTCCTCGGTCCGGTTCGGCTAATGGCCGAGACTTTCCGGTGTCTGTTCAACCAACCTTGGCCGCTGTTCGCGAATGCGCCCTTGGTTCGAAGCGCGTCGGCCGCGATGGAGCTGCTGTCCAACGCCGGCATGTCGCACCGGCGGCCCGATTTCGGCATCCACGCCGTGATAGTCGAGGGGCAAGAGGTTGCCGTCACCGAAGAGGTGGTCGCCGCCGATCCGTTTTGCAATCTGCTGCATTTCCGCAAGGACAAGGCCTGGGAAGCGCCGACCATTCTCGTCGTCGCACCGCTCTCGGGCCACTTCCCGACCTTGCTACGCGGCACCGTCCAAGCACTACTGCCGGACCATGACGTCTTCGTTACAGACTGGGCGAACGCCCGAAACGTCCCGCTCCTGCACGGGCGCTTTGGCCTAGACGATTTCGTCGATCTTTTAATCCGCTTCATCAGTCTACTCGGACCAGGCGTTCATGTCATGGCGGTATGCCAGCCTTCGGTACCAGTGCTGGCAGCCGTGTCGTTGCTGGCAGCGGGCGGAGATCATTGCCAGCCGGCATCGATGATATTGATGGGTGGTCCGATCGACCCGAGAGCAAACCCGACCGAAGTCAACCGGTTCGCCGAAGCGCACTCGCTCGACTGGTTCGAACGAACTGTTATTACGACAGTGCCCGGGCGTTATCCCGGAGCTTTCCGTCGGGTCTATCCCGGTTTTCTCCAGCTCGCCGGCTTCCTTAGCATGAATCTCGATCGCCACCTATCGGCGCACTGGGCGATGTTCGATAACCTGGTGCGCGGCGACGGCGACAGCGCAGCGGCCACCCGG
>JAFAHQ010000213.1 GCA_019237135.1 Alphaproteobacteria bacterium | reverse complement strand
TCAACCCGGAGAACCCGTCGTCGACGACCGACTTCGTGTGCGATCTGTGCATAGCGATGCCGCAGCCGACCGATGGCGGCAAGACCTACACCTTCAAAATCCGCGACGGCGTCAAGTTCCACGACGGCTCGCCGCTGACCGCCGCCGATGTAGCGGCCAGCTGGCAAATGATTATTCATCCACGGAAAGACATGTTGAGCCCGCGCGCCAGCTGGTACGAAATGGTCGACGCGATCGAGGCGCCCGACCCGACGACCGTAATTTTTCACCTCAAGTTCGCGACAAGCGCGTTTCTGCCGGCGCTCGCCGACCCCTTTACCTTGATTTACAAGAAGGAGATCCTCGACAAGGATCCGCGCTGGTACGAGAAGAACATCTTGGGCTCGGGCCCGTTCAAACTCGCCGAATACCAGACGGGGCAGGAAATCAAGGGGGTCAGGAATCCCGATTATTATCGCAAAGGCTTGCCCTATCTCGACGGTTTTACCGCCGTCTATGCGCCAAAGCAGGCGGTGCGGATCGATGCGATCCGCAGCGATCGTGCGGCGATGGAATTTCGCGGTTTGCCGCCGGCGACACGCGACGAGCTGGTGAAGGCGCTGGGCGATAAGATCACGGTGCAGGAGAGCGACTGGAACTGCGGCAATCTGGTGACTCCCAACGACAAAAAGAAGCCATTCGACGATCCCCGGGTACGACGGGCGTTGGCACTGGCGATCGACCAATGGCACGGCGCGCCGGCGCTCTCAAAGATCGCCAATGTGCACACGGTCGGCGGCATCGTGTTTCCCGGCTCACCGCTGGCGGCGACCAAAGAGGAGCTCGAGCTGATTGCCGGGTTTTGGCCCGACATCGAGAAATCACGCGCCGAGGCCAGGCGCCTTCTGAAGGAGGCGGGAGCCGAGGGGCTCAGCTTCGAGCTGTTGAACCGGGGTGTCGACCAGCCCTACAAGTACGTCGGCACTTGGCTCGTCGACGAATGGAGCAAGATCGGGCTCCACGTGACCCAGCGCATACAACCGACCGGCCCGGAATTGGACGCGTTGCGGAGCGGCAATTTCGAGGTCGCCCTGATCGCCAACTGCCACGGTGTGCCCAACCCGCTGATCGACGTCCAAGCCTATCTGCCGAGCTCGATCTACAGCGCAAACTACGGCTACTACGAAGACCCGCAAGAAGTCGATCTCTACGACAAGATGCTGCGCGAAACAGACTTTCCCAAGCAGCGCGCTTTGATGCGCGATTTCGAGAAATACGTGCTCGATACGCAGGCCCACGAGATTTGGGTATTGTGGTGGTACCGGATCATTCCTTATCGATCTTACGTGAAGGGCTGGAAGATCAGCCCGAGCCATTACATAAATCAAGACTTGGCAACGATCTGGCTGGATAAATGAGGTTGCGGCCGACAACACAATTCCGTCACACCGGCCCACGGGTCCAGCCTTCGGCCGGCCCGAGGACAGGCTCCAGCCGGTGTCCATTTCAGCCATGGATCCCGGCCTTCACCGGGATGACGTTAATGGCGGCGGCGCTCGCTGCGCCGTCCGCAGCCGACGAGGAGCCGAAATACGGCGGTACGCTAACTTACATGATCCCGGCCGACGCGCCGCCGAGCTTTGACGGGCACCGCGAGAGCACCTATGCAACAGTTCATTCGGTGGCGCCGTTCTATAGTGTGCTAATCCGCATCAACCCGGAGAACCCGTCCTCGACCACCGACTTTGTCTGCGACCTCTGCACAGAGGTGCCGCAGCCGACCGACGAGGGCACGACCTATAGATTTAAGATCCGGTCGGATGTGAAATTCCACGACGGCGCACCGCTGACCGCCGCCGATGTGGCGGCGAGCTTCAACGCGATCGTCTTTCCGCCCGAGGGTGTGTTGAGCGCGCGCGCCAGCAACTATCTGATGGTCGATAAAGTCACCGCACCCGACCCGGTCACTGTCGTCTTCCGGCTGAAGTTCGCGACATCAGCGTTTCTGCCGGCGATCGCCGACCCGTTCAATTTTATCTACAAGAAAGCAATCCTCGACCAGGACCCGCGCTGGTATGAGCGGAACATTCTGGGCTCAGGCCCGTTCAAATTTGCCGACTATCAGGTGGGCCAGTCGATCAAGGGCGAACGGAACACCGCTTATTACCGTAAAGGGTTGCCTTATCTCGACGGCTTCACCGGCATCTATGCCGACAAGCAGGCGGTCCGCGTGGAGGCGATCCGCAGCGACCGCGCCGCAATCGAATTCCGCAGCATGCCGCCCGCTGCGCGTGACGAGCTAGTCAAGGCGCTCGGCGACAAAATCAATGCTCAGGAAAGCGATTGGAACGTCGCCAGCGCAGTCACACCGAACCACGGCCGGAAACCGTTCGACGACGCCAGGGTCCGCCGGGCATTGACCCTGGCGATCGACCGGTGGCACGGCGCGCCGGCATTATCGAAGATCGCGATCGTCGAGACTGTCGGCGGCATCGTCTTTCCCGGGTCGCCATTGGCGGCGACCCGAGAAGAGCTGGAACAGCTTGCCGGATACTGGCCCGATATCGACAAGTCGCGGGCCGAAGCCAGGCAGTTGTTGCAGAAAGCCGGGGCTGAGGGGCTCTCCTTCGAGCTGCTGAACCGCAATGTCGATCAGCCCTATAAATATGTCGCGACTTGGCTGATCGACGAGTGGAGCAAGATCGGCCTTCACGTGACGCAGCGGGTGGTGCCGAGCGGCCCGTGGTTCGAGGCGATGCGCAACGGCGATTTCGATGTCGTCCTCGAGGCTCCTGGCCATGGCCTGGTCAACCCGCTGCTCGATGTGCAAAAGGTCCTGCCCGAGTCCGTCGACGCGGAGAATTATGCGCACTACGAGGACACAACCGCGGTCGACCTTTACGAGAAGATGCTGCACGAAACCGATCCAGCGCGGCAGCGCAGCTTAATGCGCAGGTTCGAAAAATACGTGCTCGACGACGAGGCGCACATGATCTGGGTATTGTGGTGGCATCGGATCGTGCCCTATCGGTCCTATGTGAAAGGCTTCAAGATCAGCCCGACGCACTTCATTAATCAGGACCTGGCGACGATCTGGCTCGATAGATGAGACGACTGGGTCGGAGGACGGGATGGCGATCAGATCGGGCCTATTGGCGGCAAGCCTCGCCGGCATTCTTGGCACGGTGCCGGTTGCTGCGATGTCCGGGGAGACACCGAAACCCGGCGGCGTCCTGAACTACGCGATCGCGGCGGACGCTCCGCCCAGCTTTGATGCCCACCGTGAGGGCACCTTTGCCACCGTGCATTCGGCCGCACCCTTCTACAGTGTGCTGGTCCGCGTCGATCCGAACAATCCGTCCTCAACGACCGACTTCGTCTGCGATCTGTGCACGGAAATGCCGCAGCCATCCGACAACGGGAAGACCTACATCTTCAAGATCCGCGAGGACGTCAAGTTTCATGACGGCACGCATTTAACCGCGGCCGACGTGGCGGCGAGCTGGAACGAGATCATCCATCCGCCCGAGGGCGTTCTGAGCCCACGCGAGAGCCATTATATGATGGTCGACACGGTCGAGGCGCCCGACCCGACGACCGTCATCTTCCATCTGAAATTCGCGACGGCTGCATTTTTGCCCGCGCTCGCCGACCCGTTCAGCTTCATTTACGAAAAGGCCATACTCGACAAGGATCCACGGTGGTACGAAAAGAACATTCTCGGCTCGGGTCCGTTCAAATTCGCCGGGTTGGAAATCGGCCAGTCGATCAAAGGGGTCAGAAACCCCGATTATTACCACCAGGGCCTGCCGTATCTCGACGGCTTCACTGGCATCTATGCTGATAAACAGGCTGTGCGCGTCGCTGCGCTGCGCAGCGACCGGGCCGCGATCGAATTTCGTGGGCTTCCGCCTTCGGTTCGCGACGAGCTGGTCGACGCCCTCGGCGACAAGCTCGCCGTGCAGGGCAGCGACTGGAACTGCGGCCAAATGGTCACGCCCAACCACAAGCGGAAGCCGTTCGACGACGTCCGGGTGCGCCGGGCATTGACCCTGGCGATTGACCGCTGGCATGGCGCACCAGAGCTGGCCAAGATCGCGAATGTGCGCACGGTCGGCGGTATCGTCTTTCCGGGCTCGCCGCTGGCCGCAGATAAAGAGGAATTGCAGGACATCGCCGGCTTTTGGCCTGACCTCGAAAAATCACGGGCGGAAGCAAGGCGCCTGCTGCACGAAGCAGGGGTCGAGGGGTTCAGCTTCGAACTGGTTAACCGCAACATCGACCAGCCCTACAAGTACGACGCAACCTGGGTGATCGATCAGTGGAGCAAGATTGGCCTTCACGTAACACAGCGGGTCTTGCCGACCGGTCCTTGGCTCGAAGCGATGCGGAACGGCAATTTCGACACAGCCATGAACGGCAATTGCAACAGTGTGGTCAACCCACTGCTCGACGTGCAGCGATACCTGCCGCATTCGGTCTATGTCGCAAGCTACGGCCAGTTCGACGACCAACGGGAAATCGATTTGTATGATAGGATGCTGCACGAAACCGAGTTCGCGCGGCAACGGGCCTTAATGCGTGACTTCGAGAAACATGTGCTTGATGATCAAGCCCACGAAATATTCTTGCTGTGGTATTACCGTATTGTTCCCTACCGCTCGTATGTGAAAGGTTGGAAGATCAGTCCCAGCCATTATCTCAATCAGGACTTGGCGACCCTGTGGCTCGACAAATAATACGACTGAACAGGAGGAGGCGATGAAGATCACATCTAACTTGCTGGCGGCGTTCCTCGGCGCCACCGTCGGCACGGCGCCGTTTGCTGCGCTGAGCGAGGAAGTTCCCAAGAATGGCGGCACCCTGACCTACGTCATCCCAGCAGACGCGCCACCGAGCTTCGACGGTCATCGCGAGACCACCTTCGCTACCATTCATTCGGCGGCGCCCTTCTACAGCGTGCTGATCCGCGTCGATCCGAACAACCCGTCGTCGAACGATTTCGTCTGCGATTTGTGCACCGCGATGCCGCAGCCGACCGATGACGGCAAGACCTACACCTTCAAGATCCGCAACGGCGTAAAGTTCCACGACGGATCGCCGCTGACGGCCGCGGACGTGGCGGCGAGCTGGGATGAAATTATCCATCCGCCCAAAGGCATTCTGAGCCCGCGCGAGAGCTGGTACCAGATGGTCGATACCGTCACAGCGCCCGACCCGACGACCGTTGTCTTTCACCTGAAATTCGCGACCACTGCGTTCCTGCCAGCGCTCGCCAACCCCTTCACCTTCATTTACCAAAAGGCGGTCCTCGACAAAGACCCGCGCTGGTACGAGAAGAATATTCTGGGTTCGGGCCCGTTCAAATTCGACGGATATGAGATTGGCCAGTCGATCAAAGGGGTCAGGAACCCGGATTATTATCTCCGGGGGCTACCCCATCTCGATGGCTTCACGGCGATTTACGCCGACAAGCAGGCAGTTCGGGTCGATGCGTTGCGCGCCGACCGCGCGGCCATCGAGTTCCGTGGCTTTCCACCCTCGGTGCGCGACGAGCTGATCAATGCGCTCGGTGACAAGATCACGGTGCAGACCAGCGACTGGAACTGCGGCAGTTTCATTGAGCCCAACCACAAGAAAAAGCCATTCGACGACGCCAGAGTGCGGCGCGCATTGACATTGGCTATCGACCGCTGGCACGGGGCGCCGCAATTGGCCAAAATCGCCAATGTGCACACGGTCGGCGGCATCGTCTTCCCTGGCTCGCCGCTCGCGGCGGACAAAGAGGAGCTGGAGGACCTCGCCGGGTTCTGGCCCGATATCGAGAAGTCGCGCGCCGAGGCAAAGCGTCTGTTGAAGGAGGCGGGGGCCGAGGGGCTAAGTTTCGAGCTGCTTAATCGCAATATCGACCAGCCCTATAAATACAATGCCACCTGGGTTATCGACGAGTGGAGCAGGATCGGGCTCCATGTGACACAGCGTGTGGTGCCAACCGGTCCATGGTTCGACGCCATGCGCAACGGCAATTTCGACGTCGTCCTCGCCGGCAATTGTCAGGACGTCGTCAATCCTGTGCTCGACGTGCAGAGATATCTGCCCAACTACGCGGCAAACTACGGGCAGTTCGAGGACCCGCCGGAACTCGCCCTCTATGACAAGATGCTTCATGAGACCGACTTCACCAAGCAGCGGGCGTTGATGCGCGATTTCGAGAAATACGTGCTCGATACCCAGACGCACGAAATCTTCCTTTTGTGGTGGTACCGGATCGTGCCCTATCGGTCATATGTGAAGGGGTGGAAGATCAGCCCGAGCCATTATCTCAACCAGGATTTGGCGACAATCTGGCTCGACAAATAGAAACGGGAGGCAAAATTGGTACTGGGGAGAACGATGGTGGCAGCACTGCTCGGCGCAGCCTCGTGCGTGGGGCCCGCGGCGGCCGACGAGGAGCCGAAATCTGGCGGTACGCTGAGCTATATGATCCCTGCAGACGCGCCGCCGAGCTTCGACGCGCATCGTGAGGAGACCTACGCGACAATCCACTCGGCTGCACCGTTCTACAGCGTCTTGATCCGCGCCAACCCCTATGATCCCGGCAAAACCGACGATCTCGTCTGCGATCTGTGCACGGCCATGCCGCAGCCGACAGACGGCGGCAAGACCTATACCTTCAAGATCCGCGAGGGGGTCAAATTTACTGACGGTTCGCCATTGACCGCGGAGGATATTGCCGCGAGCTGGAACGAGATCATCTTTCCGCCGAACGGCGTCATCAGCGCCCGGCAGAGCAATTTTGTCATGGTCGACAAGGTCGAGGCTACGGATCCGACGAGCATGGTCTTTCGTCTAAAGTTCGCCACCGACGCATTTCTGCCGGCATTGGCCGACCCCTATGCCTGGATCTACAAAAAGGCGATCCTCGACAAGGACCCCCACTGGTACGAGAAGAACATTCTCGGCTCCGGCCCGTTCAGATTCGTGGCCTACGATACCGGCCAATCGATCAAGGGTGAGCGCAACTCCGACTACTTCCGTAAGGGCCTGCCTTACCTCGATGGCTTTACCGGGATATTCGCCGAGAAGCAGGCGATCCGTGTCGAGGCGATCCGCTCCGACCGTGCGGCGATCGAATTTCGCGGCTTCCCGCCCTCCACTGTCGACGAGCTGAAGAAGGCTCTCGGCGACAAAATTACCGTACAGACCAGTGACTGGAACTGCGGCGGGGTGATCACCCCAAACCACACGCGCAAGCCGTTTGACGACGTCCGCGTGCGGCGCGCCCTGACTTTAGCCATCGACCGCTGGGGCAGCGCACCGGAGCTGTCCAAGATCGCTATTGTTCATACGGTCGGCGGCCTGACGTTCCCAGACTCGCCGCTTGCCCCGACCAAAGAGGAGCTGCAGCAGATTGCCGGCTATTGGCCCGACATCGAAAAGTCGCGGGCGGAGGCGAGACGGCTTCTAAAGGAAGCGGGTGTTGAAGGGCTCAGCTTCGAGCTCCTGAACCGCAACGTCGACCAACCTTATAAATACTATGGAATCTGGGTCGTCGACCAGTGGAGCAAGATCGGACTGCACGTCACCCAGCGGGTGTTGCCGACCGGGCCGTGGTTCGATGCGATGCGCGGTGGCAATTTCGATGTCACGACCGAGGGCAACTGCCAGAACGTCGTCAATCCGCTCGCCGATGTCGGCAAATACCTGCCGCATTCGGTGTCCACCTCGAACTACGGGCAGTTTGACGACCCCAAAGAAATCGAGATGTACGACAGGCAGCTGCGCGAACTCGACAAGGCCAAACAGCGGGCCGATTTGCTCGAGTTCAACAAATACGTTCTCGACGAGCAGGCGCATGCGATCTACCTGCTGTGGTGGCAGCGGATCGTGCCGTACCGCTCCTATGTCAAAGGCTGGAAGATCGGCCCCAGCCACTACGTCAATCAGGACCTCGGGACGGTCTGGCTCGACAGGTAGGCGAAGATGACCGTGGCGGCGATTGACGGACATCCGCTCCTCGAAGTCCGGGGGTTGCGGATGCATTTCCCGGTCACCGAAGGCATCGTCGTGCATCGCAAGATAGGCGAGGTGAAGGCCGTCGACGGTATCGACTTTTCGGTCCGCCGCGGCGAGACCCTTGGCCTCGTCGGCGAGAGCGGCTGCGGCAAAACGACCACCGGTCGCTGCATCCTGCGGCTCGAGCGCCCGACCGCCGGCGAGATCCTCTATGACGGGGTCGACATCGCCAAGGCGGAGCGCAAGGAACTGCTGGCATTGCGACGCCGCATTCAGGTCATCTTCCAGGACCCTTACAGCTCGCTCAATCCGCGCATGAAAGTGGGCGAGATCATCGCCGAGCCGATCAAGGTGCATGGCATCGAGCGCGATGTGGCGCGCCGCGTCGCACGCGTGCACGAGCTGTTGTCGGTCTGCGGCCTCGATCCAAAGTTCGCCGACCGTTACCCGCACGAGATGTCGGGCGGTCAGCGCCAGCGTGTCGGGATCGCACGGGCGCTGGCGCTCGAACCCGAGTTCATCGTCTGCGACGAGGCCGTCTCCGCGCTCGACGTGTC
>JAFAHQ010000185.1 GCA_019237135.1 Alphaproteobacteria bacterium | reverse complement strand
TCGGTCATCTCGGTGCCGCCGTCGAGCCAACCCTGCGGGTATGTCCCCTTCTTTATCGCAAGCAGCGTGTCGATTAGTCTGGGCCACCAGCGCACCAGATGCGGCAGGTAGCGCGCCATGTGAAAGGTGAGGCTCAAATCGCTGGTTCTGATCTGATTCCCGTTGTCGTCGGTGATGTAGGTCATCCCGAAGAAGCCGGTTTTGGGATCCTGCCAATCGACGACGAACCGCTCGAATGCCGGATAGAAACCGGGCTCGCTCAAATAGCCCGCCTGTCCTCCTTTGATGACGAGCCGGGCGATGACGGAGATCGCGAGATTCAGCTCCTTGCGATTGTCGCGGTCGCATCGGGCAATGTCCGACCAGCAGAGGTCCTGCAGGTAGGTCACCATCCGAACGGGGTCGTTGATGCATTCGAGAAACATCGGTTTGCGCGGCCATGGCCATTCCCGCGCGAGGATCTGGTCGGTCGAGCGGTCCACCTTGAGGAACCAGAGGTTAGCTCCCGGACCGAAGCTGCCATCCGCATCCTGCGTCAGCGCGCTCGGTGGATCGTGGCAGTCGAGCGCCTTTTGCAAACGGTCACGTGCGGCCTTGACTGCCTCGACAGCCGCAGTGCAATTGACCCAGTAATCCAATTCGTAAAGCGCGGCCCGGGCATAGCTTGTATCGCAGCCCTTCCATTCGCACTTTGACAACTGCTCTTCAACTTTTGTCATCTTGTTCTTCGCGGCGTTGAACAGCTTCTTGTCCTTGTCGCTGAGCAGTGCCGCCAATGCCTTTTTCGGATTGTAGGGATTGTTCGTCATCCTGAGTCTCCCGTGCAGCCTAAGCAGTGTAAAGGAAAGCAAGTCAGACGTGTGAACGTCGCCTTGCTGTCGGACCGGCGCAGTGGATGCCGGAAAACAGCTGGACGTGCGAGATGACGCGCGGGCCGCACGTCCTGAAGACGCCGCCCCTTCGAGATACCGCCTGCGGCGGCTCCTTAGGACAGGGCGGCTGTTCCGAAGGACGCCTGCGGCGTCATCTTCTTTTCCATTGCTATTCGATTGTTAGGCCGTTCGAAATTCGTTGATCCGTGAAAAAATTCCATTGTTCGGCCCCGGTAGCGAATTTCGCTTCCAATCCCTTGACCTGCCACGTTGTTTTTGACGACGAACCGACCCCTTCGGGCCCAAAATCGCGATTTTCGCTGTATTTGGCCCTCGGCTGGAGCCGGTTTCTCAATCCTCGGCGCGCACCTTGACATAGGAGCCGGGGGCGTCCTCGAGCGGTTTGAGCCTGCCGTCGCCGGGATGGCGCGCCGGCACCTCGCCGCCCGAGTACCGGGAGACCCAACGCTCCCACAGCGGCCACCACGAATCGGGTACTGCGGTGGCGGTGGCAAACCATTCCTCTGGTGTCGGCGGGTTGTTGTCGTTCTCCCAATGCCCGTATTTGCTGCCCGGAGGGTTGACGACGCCGGCGATATGACCCGAAGCGGACAGCACGAACTTTACCGGGCCCCTGTAGAGCTGGGTTGCGGCATAGGTCGATCGCCAGGGTGCGATGTGATCCTCGCGCGTCGACAACAGGAAGGACGGCGCCTTGATCTTTCTCAGGTCGATCGGCACGCCGTCGAGGGTGACGCCGCCCGGCTTAACCAACAGATTTTCCTGGTACATGTTGCGCAGATAAAAGCTGTGCATCGCTGCCGGCATGCGCGTCGAATCGGCGTTCCAATAGAGTAGGTCGAACGGAAAGGGCGACTTGCCGAGCAGATAGTTGTTGACGACGAAAGACCAGATCAGGTCGTTGGCGCGCAGCATGTTGAAGGTCGTCGCCATGGCCCGGCCTTCGAGATATCCCTTCGCGTTCATCCGTTCCTCGAGCGCGGCGAGCTGCTCCTCGTCGATAAAGACGGAAAGCTCGCCGGCCTCGGCGAAATCGACCATTGCCACGAAATATGTCGCACTCTTGATCCTGGTATCCCCTTTGACGGCCATATAGGCGAGGGTGCTGGCAAGTAAGGTGCCGCCGAGGCAATAGCCGATCACATTGGCCTCGCGCTCGCCGGTCGCCTCTTCCATCGCGTCGAGTGCCGCAAGCAGGCCTTCGCGCATGTAGTCGGCGAACGTCTTGGCGGCGAGCCGCTCGTCGGGGTTGACCCAGGAGATCACAAAGACGGTGTGGCCCTCTGCGACTGCCCATCGGATGAAGGAATTAGCCGGCCGCAAATCGAGAATATAAAATTTGTTGATCCAGGGCGGGATGATCAGCAGCGGCCGGCGCTTTACCATTGCGGTGGTCGGTTCGTATTGGATCAGCTGCAAGAGATCGTTCTGGTAGACGACCTTGCCCGGCGTCACCGCGATGTTCTCGCCGATGCGGAACGCCGCCATGTCGGTCATCTTGATCGCGAGCCGTCCTTTGCCGCGTTCGAGATCGTCGAGCAGGTTTTTCAGCCCGTTGATCAGGTTCTCTCCGCGACTTTCGATCGTCGCCCGCAGCACTTCGGGATTGGTCAGCAGAAAATTCGAAGGCGCGATCGCATCGACAAACTGGCGTGTGTAGAAATCAACCTTGCGCGCGGTGCGCTCGTCGATCCCGTCGACCTGCTTGATGGTTCCTTGCAGCCAGCGCGCCGTCAGCAGATAGCTCTGCTTGATGAAGTCGAAGAGTGTATTGTCGGTCCACGCCTTGTCGCGGAACCGCCGGTCGCCGGCGAGCGGCTCGATCATCGGCTCGGCGCTGCCGCCGAGAAACCGCTGTGCAGTGCGCTGCCACAGGGTCATGTAGTCGTTCCACAACGACAGCTGTGCCTGCACGAGCCGCGCAGGGTCCGACATCATCCGTGCCGTCATCTCGAAAAAGGCGGCGCCGATGCTCAGCGGATCGGCCATTCCGACGCCATTCTCCGCGGATTGCCGCTTGAGAAATTCCGCGACGAGGTGCCGGCTCGTTTCGGCGATGTCGGTTAACTTCTGCGACAGCTCGGAGAACTCCGGCGGCGGATGGTTCGCCTGATCTTTGCTATGCGGCGCAGCTCCCCCGACCGGCTTGTCCCGGTTCTTCCCCGTCATGGGCGCTTTGCTTCGTGCGATCGATTTTTCACGTCATCAAATGTAGTGACGCGCCGATGCGGATCTAATACATCAGCGCCGCGAGAATGTGCAGCGGCTGGATGGTGTTCGCCGACGCGGCACCCCGCTGTTTCGTCGGGAATGCGGTCATGATGATTGGCAACCCCCATTTCTCCCGGTGCGCCGCGTATCGGCTCGCCATTCTGGCGGTGGTGCTCGGACTCGGCGCATGCAATCCCGTTGACACCTGGCGTGATTGGACGGGCGCAAGCAGAAATGACCCCGATCCCGAAACGACCCCCAACACCCAGAATCTCGCTGCCGGGGAGGCGTCCGATTATCCGAACCTTGCCACAGTCCCGCCGCCGCCCAACCGCGCGCTGACCCAAGCCGAGCGGGAGAAGCTGGCGCAAAGCCTGATCGCCGACCGCGCGAATGCGAAATACAGCGATGAGAAATTGCGTGCGGGCTTTCCGGCGATATCGGCACTGGCGCCGCCGCCGCCCCCTCCGCCCGTTCCTGCGGCAACCGATGAGGCGCAAGCTAAACCGGCCGCCGAAGCAGCGGCTTCCGCTCCAGCGACGGCTGCGGCAGCGAACCCCAAATCAGACGGCGGCTCGGCGGCACCGTCGTCAACGGCCACCGCAGATTCGGGGACCGCCACCGGAAAGACGACTGACGCACCGGGACAAGGCCTCCGCAAATCCGGCGAGCCGCCCGAGCCTCCTCCGACGGAGACGAGCCTCGAAATGCCGAGAGTGCGCTCTGTGCCAAACCCGGAGCAAGTCCAGTCCTCCCCACCGCCGCCATATCCGACGCCGGCGCCGACCGCCGCCAACGCCGCACCTCCTACGCCTCATCTCCAATCCCCCCCGGCTCCGGCTCCGATGCCGCAGGCAATCGGCTCGGCCGCCTACCAGCCGCCGCCTCCGCCACCGGTACTGGCGCCGTTAGCTAACTCAGGGAAGAGTGCCCAGAAGCCGCCGCCTGGGGCGACCGGCACCCCTGTCGCCGAGGTCAAGTTCGCCGCCGATTCGACGGCCCTCAGCGACCAGGATCGTCAGACTCTCGGGAGAGTCGTGCCGCTTTATCAGCAGAATCCAGGGAAGCTGCGCGTCGTCGGCTATGCCGGCTCTGGCAGCGGGGCGGCCGAGCAGCTGAACAGCTTCCGCGCCGCGCTAGACCGCGCGCAAGCCGTCGCCGCTGCATTGACCGAGGCAGGGATCCCAGCGGACAAGATCGCGGTCGAGGCCGCCCCATCACGGGCTGATCTGGTCGAAAGCCGCGCGGAGGTATTGCTCGAACACTGAGCCGATTCGCGTCATGACCCCGTCTAAGGTAGGCTCATGTAAAACCGCTTGCTCGGGCCGTCTCGCCAGACTGCAGAAAAGCTCTCGAAACAACTCTATGTGCAGGCTACCGTCGCCATTGTGAAACCGCCGTTGAAGATCGCTGTCGCGGGCCTGGGGACGGTTGGCGCCGGTGCTTTGCAGCTGCTTGATCGGCAGGCCGACCTCTTGGCCCAGCGGGCTGGTCGCAGGATCGTCGTCGCTGCGGTTTCCGCCCGTGATCGGCGCCGCGATCGCGGAGTGGATCTGTCTGCGGTGCGCTGGTACGAGGATGCGGCGGCAATGGCGGCAGATCCGGAGATCGACGTCGTCGTCGAGCTGATCGGCGGAGCCGACGGCATCGCTCGGCGGGTGGTCGACGCTGCCCTTGACCACGGCAAACACGTCGTCAGCGCCAACAAGGCGCTGATGGCGCATCACGGAACTAGCCTCGCCGCGCGGGCCGAGGAAAAGGGTGTCACTCTCTCTTTCGAGCCCTCGGTCGCCGGCGGAATACCGGTGATCAAGGCGCTGCGCGAGGGTCTCGCCGGAAACCGGCTCATACGCCTTTACGGCATTCTCAACGGGACCTCGAACTACATTCTGACGACCATGCGCGAGACCGCGCACGAGTTCGCGGAAGTGCTCGCTGAGGCGCAGAAACTCGGCTACGCGGAAGCCGATCCGAGCTTTGATATCGACGGCATCGATGCGGCACACAAGCTCGCCATTCTCGCGAGCGTCGGGTTCGCTCGCCCGGTCGACCTCAGTGGGGTCTATGCCGAGGGGATCCGGCATGTATCGCGGCTCGACATCGACTTTGCCGAGGAGCTCGGCTATCGCATCAAGCTTCTCGGCATTGCGCGGCTGACCGAGGAAGGGCTCGAGCAACGCGTTCACCCTTGCATGGTGCCGCGTTCGACGCCGATCGCCGCGGTTGATGGTGTATACAATGCGGTTGTCGCCGAGGGCGATTTTGTCGGCCGCGTGGTATTGGAAGGGCGCGGGGCCGGCGCCCAGCCGACGGCCTCGGCCGTCGCCGCCGATCTCATCGACATCGCCGCGGGGCGCTACGTTGCTCCGCTTGGCGTCCCGACTGCCAATCTGCGCGCGCTCCCCGGCGTGCCGATCGAGCGGCATCAGGGCGCATACTACATACGATTGATGGTGGTCGATCAGCCGGGTGTGATCGCCGATGTCGCCGCCGCCCTGCGCGACGAGCAGGTGTCGATGGAATCGATGATTCAGCGCGGGCGTGCCCCTGGTGAGGCCGTGCCAGTTGTGCTGACAACCCATGTCACCGTCGAAGCGGCGATGCGCCGGGCGCTCAAGAAAATCGAGGCGCTCGATACCGTCCTCGAGTCGCCGCATATGATCCGCATCGAAGATTTCTGAAAAGAACCGCCCAGCGAAACAGGAGGAAAGCCGTGCCCGAGAGCTCGAAAATGGATCGCAATCTCGCGCTGGAAGCCGTCCGTGTCACCGAAGCCGCCGCCCTCTCGGCCTCGCGGTGGATGGGCCGCGGCGATGAAAAGGCGGCCGACCAGGCAGCGGTCGACGCGATGAGAGAGGCGCTGAACAGCCTGTCGATCGCCGGCACCGTTGTCATCGGCGAAGGCGAGCGTGATGAGGCGCCGATGCTCTATATCGGCGAGAAGGTCGGCAGCGGAAATGGCCCACCGATCGACATTGCGCTTGATCCGCTCGAAGGGACGACGATCACCGCGAAGGGCAGCGCCAATGCGCTCGCGGTCATCGCTATGGCCGATTCCGGCGGCTTTCTTAATGCCCCGGATGTCTATATGGACAAGATTGCGGTTGGCGGCGGGCTGCCCGACGATCTAGTCGATCTCGACGAAGAGCCGGCGGCCAACCTCACAAACCTCGCCAAGGCCAAGAAGGCCGAGGTCGCGGATCTCGTCGTCTGCATCCTCGACCGGCCGCGCCACGCCGAGCTGATCGCCAAAGTCCGCGCTGCCGGTGCCCGCATCGCGCTGATCTCGGACGGCGACGTCAGCGGGGTGATCGCGACCTCCGAACCGGAGACCGGAATCGACATGTATGTCGGCTCGGGCGGCGCCCCCGAAGGGGTGCTCGCGGCGGCGGCATTGCGCTGCATCGGTGGTCAGATGCAAGGCCGGCTGTTGTTCCGAAACGACGACGAGCGTGGCCGCGCGCGCCGTCTCGGCGTCACTGACCTCGATCGCAAATACAAGCTTTTGGATCTCGCCTCGGGTGACGTTATGTTCGCCGCCACCGGGGTCACCAACGGCACGATGCTGCGCGGCGTGCGGCGCTTTCCGGGCGGCGCATCGACGCATTCGGTGGTGATGCGGTCCAAGACCGGCACCGTGCGCTACGTCGAGGCGCGCCACGACTTTACGCGCAAGCAGAGCTTTGCTCCGTTCGCGCGATGAGACGCTAAGATGGACGGCGCGGGGGGCGCCGGAACCTTTCTCGGGGTAGAGCGGTCCGTTTGCGGCCGCCGTTGGCGGCTGAGAGCGGGCGACGTTTCGGAGGGGCGCGCCATCGCCGAGCGCTTGGCATTGCCCGAAATCGTCGGCCGGTTGCTCGCCCAGCGTGGCATCGACCGCAACCATGCGCCGGTTTTTCTGTCACCACGCCTGCGCGACCAACTTCCCGACCCGTCGCATCTGCGTGACATGGAGGTTGCGGCGGCGCGGCTTGTCCACGCCGTGCGCGAGGGGGAAACGATCGCTGTGTTCGGTGACTACGACGTCGATGGAGCGACATCCGCGGCGTTGCTGGTGCGGTTTTTTGCGGCGGTCGGTGCCCGCACGCGGATCTACGTGCCGGACCGTCAGCGCGAAGGCTACGGCCCGAACACGACGGCGCTGTTGCGTCTGCACGCGGAAGGGGCGCGGGTCGTTGTCACGGTTGATTGCGGTACGAATGCGCATCTGCCGCTAGCCGAAGCAGCCGCGGCCGGGCTCGATGTCATCGTCGTCGATCATCACGTGGCTGAACCACTGCTGCCGTGCGCCGCGGCTGTCGTCAACCCTAACCGACTCGACGAGGAGAGCCCGCACGGGGCTCTCGCGGCCGTTGGTGTCGCCTTTCTGCTCGTGGTTGCGGTCAATCGCGCGCTCCGCCGGGCGGCATGGTACGCCGGAGACCGCCCCGAGCCCGACCTGATGGGCTTACTCGATTTGGTCGCGCTCGGCACCGTCTGCGACGTCGTCCCGCTCGTGGGACTGAACCGCGCCCTCGTTGCACAAGGAATCAAGGTCGCACGGCGTAACACCAATCCCGGTCTCGCGGCCCTCGCCGCGGTTGCCGGCGTCAACGAGCCACTCGACGCTTACCATATCGGCTTCGTTCTCGGCCCGCGCGTCAACTCGGGAGGCCGGGTAGGGGCGGCCGATCTCGGAGCGCGCCTGCTCGCGACCGACGACCCGGCGCTCGCCGCCGATCTCTCGCAGCGTCTCCACGCCTACAATCTCGAGCGCCGCGATATCGAGGCGCGCACCTTGGAGGCGGCGATCGCAATGGTCGAAGCTGCGCCACAATCGCCCGTGCTTGTCTTTGCGGCGGCGAACTGGCACCCCGGGGTGATTGGGATCGTAGCGGCACGCCTCAAGGAACGCTACGAGCGTCCGGCCTGCGTCGTGGCACTCGCCGATGGGATCGGCAAGGGTTCCGGTCGTTCGATCGCCGGCCTGCCGCTCGGTCCGGCGGTGATCGCCGCGCGGCAAGCGGGCCTTCTGATCAATGGCGGCGGGCACTCGATGGCGGCAGGGTTCACGGTCGCGGCCGAAAAGCTCGACGCGTTGAGAGAGTTCCTGGTCGAGCGGTTGGGCGACGGCCTCGACGTAGAGCAGCTGGTGCCCGAGTTGCGTGTCGATGCGGCAGTCGCTGTCGGCGCAGCTCAAGCTGAGTTGATGGGCCATATCGACCGCCTGGCGCCTTTCGGCGCCGGCAACCCGGAGCCGCGCTTTGCATTGCCCGGAGTGCGGGTCGTTCACACTGAGGTCGTCGGGACCGATCATTTGCGCTGCACATTGGCCGATCCGCTCGACACGGCTCGGCTACGGGCGATCGCCTTCCGGGCCGCCGGGACCACGCTCGGCCAATTCCTCACCGAAACCCGGGGTGCCGTGATCAACGTCGCCGGTCATCTGCGTCGCGATAGCTGGCGGGGCGGCGATGCGGTGCAGTTCGTGATCGACGACGCGGCACCGGCTATCGGCTGATTCCCGTCTCCTTTGCTCTGGACACCGGGACAGGCGCTGAAGGGACAGGCGCTGAAGGTCTATCGGGATTGCGGAAAATAGCCCCGAGCCATGCTTTCTACGGAGTTGACACTCGGCAAATCGCGCGGGACGATTATCCACCTCTCGAAGGAGTGAAACCATCGAGCAACAAGACCGTACTTAAGGAGAATCCACGATGCCGAGACGAGTCGAATATCCCGCCACTATCGAGCCGCTGGTGCAGTTCATCGAGGATACGCCCCCCGCTGAGATCCTCGACCGCACCCTGGATAACCTGCGCGCCGGGGTTTCGACCCAAACCATGCTAACGGCCTCGGCACTTGCGGTGACCCGCTCAACCGACATGCCGCCGGGTCATCACGGCGGCGCGCTTCACCCCTTGGCAGGCCTGTACGCTGTGTCGAAGCTGGTCGAGCGCCTGGAGGGCGAGCAGCGTTTTGTCCCGGTTTTGCAACACGTCGCGCTGACCAACAAACACATCCATCATCCGGCAATGGGACCCTACAGCCTGTTGGAATTCGAGCCGGAGGATGCCGGCGGCGTCGAGGCGACCAAAGCGGCGTTCCTCGCTGCGGTCAATCGCGGCGAATGGAACAAGGCCGACCACCTTTACTTGTGGCTGTGGGATCATGTTCCCAGGATCGAGGCC
>JAFAHQ010000112.1 GCA_019237135.1 Alphaproteobacteria bacterium | reverse complement strand
GTGCCGCCAGTGGCCGGGTCGCGCAGCGCCGCCGCCTGCGTGAGAGCGGGATCGTCGCCGGCGAGGATCTGAGCCCGCAAAAGGCCCGCATTCTGCTGATGCTGGCATTGTCGACGACCTCCGACATCGGTGCTATCCAAAGCGCATTCCGGACCTATTGACCGGCATTTTGCCGGGATCGGGAGAGGAGCATGTTTGCAGGGCGCTCAGGGCTATTCTTGGCGATCGCTCTGGCCACGGCGCTGACGGCTGCACGTGGTGATGCGGCCGAGAAGAAATATGGGCCAGGTGTTACCGATACAGAGATCAAGATCGGTCAGACCATCGCCTATAGCGGCCCGGCCTCGTCGTTTGGCACGGTCGGTCATACGATCTCGGCCTATTATCGCATGATCAACGATCGCGGTGGGATCAACGGCCGCAAGATCAATTTCATCAGCGCCGATGACGGCTACGCCCCACCCAAAACCGTCGAGCAGACTCGCAGGCTCGTCGAACAGGAGAAGGTGCTGGCGATAGTCGGATCGCTCGGCAGCCCGACCAACGCCTCGGTCCAGCGCTATCTGAACGACCGCAAGGTACCGCAACTCTTTCTGTTCACCGGTGCGGCACGGTTCCGCGACCCGCAAACCTGGCCGTGGACGATGGCCGGGGATCTGAGCTTCGTCAACGAGACCCGCGCCTTCGCTCGTTTCATCATGGAAAACAGGCCGGAAGCGAAGATCGGCATCCTCTATCAGAACGACGACTACGGGAAAGACCACATCAATGGTCTGAAGTCGGGTCTCGGCGACAAGGCGGCGTCGATGATAGTGGCGGAGGTGCCCTACGACTCGACCGACCCAACGATCGACTCGCAGATCGTCGCGCTCAAGGCGTCGGGAGCCGATGTGCTGGTCGAGGCCTCATTGCCGAAATTTGCCGCCCAGTCCATCCGCAAGGCGTACGACATCGGCTGGAAGCCATTGCATATCGTCAGCTTCCCGGCCGCCTCGATCCCGCTGACTTTGCAACCCGCCGGGCTCGACAAATCGGTCGGGCTGGTCACTGCCGCCTTTCTCAAGGAGCCGGGCGACCCGACCTGGAAAGACGACCCTGAGGTCGCCGAGTATGTCGCGTTTTTGAAGAGGTATAACCCGGAAGCCGACCCCAACGACTGGTCCAATGTCATTGCCTACTACCATGCCGCGGCGGTCGCGCATCTGTTGACCGCATGCGGCGACGATCTGACGCGCGAAAACCTGATGTATCAGGCCACGCACATGGATCACGTGCACGTGCCGATGCTGTTGCCCGGCATCACCTTCGATACGAGCCCGACCGATTACTCGCCGGTCAAACAGATGCAACTACGGCGCTTCGATGGCGCCCGCTGGGTGGGCTTTGGCGGCATCGTCAACGGCTAGCCGGCCCGACATGTGCGGGCCGTGGGTCGATTTTGAGTCCGCCCGGTGGGAAGACACCAAACAAGCCGTCTGACGTAATGCGGCTGACACTTCATCGCTAGCGGAACATGCTGATGAGCGGAGTGGGTACAGCTTGCCATTTAAGTGACGAGAGCGAGCCGGATACGATCCCCTCATCCGCGATCGCCTGCTTCCTGAGCCCCCGCGTCATCCGCTCGCCGGGGCTTCGCCGCGTCCAGCACCATTATCTATGGATCGTCAGGGTACCATTATTGATCTCGATAGTGCTCACCCTCTTGAAAAACTCCATGCCGAGGAGAGGACGCTGCAGGTCGCCATCGTCGATCCACGCCGGTACATCGACCACCACAATCGGCCCGATCTCGAGCTTCTTCAACTGGACAGAGGCCACGCGAACCAAGCCGTTGGCCGTCCATGCGGTCCGGTCAAAGCGAAGCGTCGAAGTGTCAAAGCCCAGGCGCTGCGCGTCGGCCTTGCTGAATACAATACCGGCCGCGCCAGTGTCAGCGACGAACCGAAACCAAATCTCGTTCGCACGCCCGTCGATATCAAATTGTCCGTTAGGATCAGCGAAGTAGCGAACAGTCTGGCGATCCGTTGAGTAACCTAGTGATGGTATCTGGCGCGCCAAGAACGGATTAACCACCCTCCCAATATCTTCATTGTATATGTACGCCACCAACGCCAACAGACCGAGCCCCAATGGTACCCCGAGCAGGCCGGTAAGTTCTGCGAAACGCTCGGGCGGGCGAACATTTAGGTATTGGCGGCTGCCCGCCTCGCTCTGCGCTTCGAGAATGGCATCTCGTTTTTCCTGGAGAGCGCAAGCCACCCGCGGGCAGCTGATTTCTTTTTTCAAGCTTTCGATTTCTTGAAAGTATTGCGATCGGGCGACGCCATCATCTGTCGAGCTTCGGCCGCTCGCACTGAACTGGCCGCCCCAAGAGTTCGCAGCTTCTTGATCGAAAAACCTTTCGGCGCATTTCAAAAAGGCATCTCGCCGATCCTTATCGTCTTTAAACGGGCTGGCATCGAACATGGCTGCGTGGTCAGCCATCCATTCGGCCTTCGTTCTCCATCTGTATTTCATCTTCACGTCGCTCTCCGAGCACCCGTGAGCGCGCCGCTGTTATGTTCGTCTACATATGGTGATCTTTTCTAATTTCGCTTGGCGAGGCTTCTTGATCCAAACCGACGACTTGGAGGGAATGACCTGCCGGAGGCTAGTGACCGGCGCCTTATGCTCCCTGTTCGCCTGACAGCGGGTCGGACATGCGCCAATCGGGCCGTAGCAAGCAATGTATGAAAAACCGCAGTTAAGTCTTTTGCCTGAAACGACGGGTCATTCTAACCCTAAAACATCGGCAAGTTCTCGTTTGTGAAGGTTAGTGATGCATCGGATCGCTCGGCAGCCCGACCAATGCCTCGGTCCAGCGCTATCTGAACGACCGCAAGGTGCCGCAACTTTTTCTGTTCGCCAGCGCGGCGCGGTTCCGCGACCCGCAGACCTACCCCTGGACGATGGCGGGGGATCTGAGCTTCGTCAACTAAACCCGCGCCTTTGCCCGTTTTATGATCGAAGACAAACCGAACGCAGATCGTCGCGCTCAAGGCGTCGGGGGCCGATGTGCTGGTCTAGGCCTCATTGCCGAAATTCGCCGCCCAGTCCGTCCGCAGGGTGTACGACATCGGTTGGAAGCCGTTGCATATTGTCAGTTTCCGGGCCGCCTCGATCCCGCTGACCTTGCAGCCCGCCGGGCTCGCCAAATCGGTCGGT
>JAFAHQ010000073.1 GCA_019237135.1 Alphaproteobacteria bacterium | reverse complement strand
GCGCAACCTCGAGTTCGCCATCGAGATAGGCGACGAGACGGTCGTCACTGCGCTGCTGCATCCTTCCTACTCCTGTGCCCCCCGTGGCCGGCCTCGAGCTGCAGCTGCAACGCGACACGGGCCCGCGCGAGACGGCTCATGATCGTGCCGACCGGGACCTGCACGACCTCCGCAGCCTCCTTGTAGCTGAGCCCCTCGACGGTAACGAGCAACAAGGCCGCTCGTTGATCCGGCGGCAGGCGGTCGAGCGCCCGCCGAATCTCGTCGAGAGCAAGACGCGCTTCGATCCGGCGTACCGGCTCATCGGATCCCAGCCGATCCTCGGCTATATCGCCATCCTCCTTGCGCACGTCTCGCGAGCGCACGTGATCGATCCAAATCGTCTGCACGATGCGGAACATCCAGCTGTCGAACCGCGTGCCCTCCTGAAACTGGTGGTGCCGCGCGAGCGCCCGCTCGCAGGCAGCTTGGACGAGATCGTCGGCATCCGAGACGGACCCCGAAAGCCCGCGCGCAAAGCGACGCAATCTCGGCAAGACCGCAATCAGTTGATCGCCGAACCGGGCGCTCACCGGATCTCTGTCCGAAACCAAGCGTACCGGCGATCCCGCCAATCCTTGTCGAGACGACAACGCACCTCCTCAATATTTATTCCCAGCAGTGCTTTGCGAAGGGTAATAGGCAGCCGGTGGTGCATAGATCCCCAAGGCGCCCGGCGGTCCTTCATTGTTCGGAAAGACATCGAGGCGATCCACGTCGAACTTATCATGGGAGGTAAACAAAGGCCAAATCGAGAAGAGCGGTTGGTTTCTTGTGCATCGATCTGCGCGATAAAGGGGGCGCTAAGCTCTGAGGACGCCCTGGGTTCGCTCTTCACAAATCCTGGGAGCCGCGGCATTGTGCGCGCCGTTTGTCGGCTCGGCACTTCGGGGACAACCGCTCGATGAAGGTTGCCATCGTCAAGGAAAGGCGGGCATTCGAACGCCGGGTGGCGGCCTCGCCAGACACTATCAAACGCATGGTCGGCATGGGGCTCGAGGTTGTCGCCGAAACCGGGGCGGGCGAGGGTGCTCAATTCACCGATGCCGCCTTTGCGACAGCGGGAGCATCAATCGCCGCAGACCCGGCGACGGCACTCGGCGATGCCGACATTGTCCTGAAGGTGCAGCGTCCGGTGATCGGCGAGGAGGCGGAGCGCGACGAGCTGAAATACCTGAAACGCGGTACGGTGTTGATCGGCCTGTTGCAGCCCCTGCGGCACCCCGCGGAAATCAGAGCTTACGCCGGTGCCGGGATTGTCGCGTTCGCCATCGAACTCCTGCCGCGAATTACCCGTGCGCAGGCGATGGATGCGCTCTCCTCTCAGGCCAATCTCGCCGGCTACAAAGCCGCGCTCGAAGCTGCGGACGAGTTCGGCCGAGCCTTTCCTATGATGATGACCGCCGCAGGCACGATAAAAGCGGCGCGCGTGCTGGTGATGGGAGCAGGGGTCGCGGGGCTGCAGGCGATCGCCACAGCGCGGCGTCTAGGTGCTATCGTCTCGGCAACTGATGTTCGCGCGGCGGCGAAGGAGCAAGTCGAGAGCCTGGGCGCCAGCTTTATCACCGTCGACGAGGAGGCCGCCCAGTCGGCGGAAACCGCCGAAGGCTACGCCCGCGAGATGGGTGAGGATTTCCAACGCCGCCAGCGGGAAAAGATCCGCGAGGTCCTCAAGCGCACCGACGTTGTGATCTGCACGGCGTTGATTCCCGGACACAAGGCGCCGGTATTGCTGACCGAGGGGATGCTCGGCGAGCTGGCTCCGGGATCGGTCGTCGTCGACCTCGCCGTCGAAGCGGGCGGCAATGTCGAGGGCAGCCGGCTCGGCGACATCGTGAGCACCCCGCAGGGGGTCAAGATCATCGGGCATGCCAATATGCCCTCTCGCATCGCTGTCGACGCGAGCCAGCTCTACGCCCGCAACCTCTTTAACTTCCTGACGCTTCTCGTCGACGCGGACGGCAAGCTCAAGATCGACACGGCCGACGAGATCATCAAGGCAACGCTGTTGACGGAGAACGGTGCGGTGGTGAACCCGGCGGTCGCGGCGCCGGCCGTGGCGAACGTCCAAGCCGCAGCCGTGAGCTAACGGGGCAAGCGGATGGCGGATCCCGTCTCCCTGGCCGAGCGGGCCAGCCAGGCTGCCGGCGAGGCGGATACACTCGCGCGCAGCCTCGATACGCTGGCTCAGCAGCTGGTGCACCAGGCGCCGCCGGCGTCAGCGGTCGGCACACCGTTTGTATTCGAGCTGACGGTCTTCGCACTCGCGGTCTTTGTCGGATACCACGTGGTGTGGCGTGTGACCCCGGCTCTGCATTCGCCGCTGATGAGCGTAACCAACGCCATCTCGAGCGTGATCATCGTCGGCGCGCTGATCGCGGCCGGCCCGCTCGGCGTCAGCTTCGCGAAAATCATGGGGTTCGTCGCGGTAACCCTCGCC
>JAFAHQ010000052.1 GCA_019237135.1 Alphaproteobacteria bacterium | reverse complement strand
GTGCCGCCCCAGAAGGGCTCGCCTTCGGGTGTCAGGAACATCGTCAGCGGCCAGCCACCCTGCTCGCCCATCAATGCCAGCGCGTGCTGGTAAATCTGGTCGAGATCGGGCCGTTCCTCGCGGTCGACCTTGACGTTGACAAAGAGCGCATTCATCCGCTCGGCGATGTCCGGGCTTTCGAAGCTCTCATGGGCCATCACATGGCACCAATGGCAGGCGGCATAGCCGATCGACAGCAGGATCGGCTTGTCGGCGGCTTTGGCCGCGGCGAGCATCCCATCGCTCCAAGGCTGCCAATGAACGGGGTTGTCCTTGTGCTGGAGGAGGTAGGGGCTCGTCTCCTCGCCGAGGCGGTTACGGTCCATTTCGGTTCCTGCCGTGCGGATTTGTCGGGGGTGGCGGGCGGTGCGCGCATTGCCCGCGGCGCCGCGACAGGTTAGGTTTGCAGTGTACTCCAAGAAACGGCGGTCTGTGTCATCTGCTCCGCCGTGCAGCACCGGAACGGAGAAAGAAAATGACAGATTCCCCCGCCGACCCGCGGCTCTTTTACACGCGGCACATCTTTATGTGCACGAATGTGCGGCCGGACGGCCATCCGCGGGGCTGCTGCACTGCCCGCGCTGCCGAGGGTGGGGGTGTCGATAAGCTGCGCGGCTACGCACGCGAGAAGGCCCGGCAGCTGGGGATCGAGAGCATCCGCTGGAATGCCGCGGGCTGTCTCGACCGCTGCGAGTTCGGCCCGAACATGGTCATTTATCCCGAGGGCGTGTGGTATCGGTACGAATCCCAAGAGGACATCGACGAGATCCTGCAGACACATCTGGTCGAGGGTGGCCGGGTCAGACGGCTGATGCTCCAGCCCGAGCAGCTGCCGCCTAAGCACTAGACCAGCGGTTAGTCTCGCCTCCCTCTCCCCGCTGCATCGGCCGGGATGCGTGCTTCGAGACGCGCTCCGGCTGCGCCGGATCGCTCCTCAGCATGAGGGTATGTTGTTGTTGACGTTAAGAAAAATGCCTCACCCTGAGGTGCCTCGCGAAGCGAGGACTCGAAGGACGCACGGCACTCTTCCAGCCCTAACGGCATTCTTGCCCAGCGTTTCACTATCCTTTCCCCCTGGAGGACGAGCCAGGTGCGCGCAGCATTGTCGGGGCTGGGCTCGCATGAGAAATCCGGGCTAACGGCCTCAGCGTCGGCCTCCGACACGATTTTCGCCCCGGCGACGGCGCCGGGGCGTGCCGCCATCGCCATCCTGCGCCTCAGCGGGCCCGAGAGCGCTCGCGCTGTCTCGGCTTTGACACGCGGTGTGCCGCCGCCGCGCTCGGCATGGCGAACTCGTTTATTCGATCCCGAGACCGGAGACTGCCTTGACGACGGGTTGGTGCTGTGGTTCCCGGCGCCGCACAGCGCCACAGGTGAGGATGTGGCCGAGTTTCATCTGCACGGCAGCCGCGCCGTGCTTGCCGAGGTCATGCAGGTGCTGGGCCGCCTTGGGCTGCGGGTGGCCGAACCCGGCGAATTCAGCCGCCGCGCCTTTCTCAACGGTAAGCTCGATCTGCTCCAAGCCGAAGCCATCGCCGATCTCGCTGCGGCCGAAACCGAGGCGCAACGCCGCCAGGCGCTCCGCCAACTCGATGGCGAGCTCGGTGACCTCTACCGCGGTTGGAGCCAACGCCTGACGCGCATTCTCGCCCATCTCGAGGCGGCCATCGATTTTCCCGACGAGGATTTGCCGCCCGAGATCGAAAGCCGCATTCTTGGTGAGACCGAGGGACTCATCGCGGAGATCGAGCGCCACCTCGCCGACGGGCATCGAGGCGAACGGCTGCGAGACGGCATCATGGTCGCGATCATCGGCCCGCCAAATGCCGGAAAGTCTAGTCTTCTCAACAGAATAGCACGCCGCGAGGCGGCCATCACCTCGCCTATCGCCGGCACCACGCGCGATGTCGTCGAAGTCGCGATCGACCTTGAGGGGTACCCCGTGATCCTGGCCGACACGGCTGGATTGCGCGAGAGCGAGGACGTGGTCGAGCGGGAGGGGCTGCGGCGTGCGCTCAAGCGTGCCGAAGAAGCCGAGCTCAGGCTCTTTGTCTTTGATGCGCGGTGCCCCGACCAAGCGCGGGGTGCTGCTGCTTGGCCCGGACCCGATACGATCTTGGTAGCGAACAAGATCGACCTCGCCCCGGCCCCCCGCGATCTTTCGAACTCGACATTGCCGGTCTCCGCCCTGACCGGCGAGGGCATCGACGCTCTGTTGTCGGCGCTCGGCCAACGGGTTGCGGAGAGCTATCGGATCGAAGCCCCGGTGCTGACGCGCGCCCGCCATCGCCAAGCGCTCGAGGAAGCTACTTTGTCTTTACGGCGGGCGCTCGGCGCGGCGCTACCCGAGCTGCGCGCCGAAGATCTGCGCCTGGCGTTGCGCGGTCTCGGCCGCATCACCGGGGCGGTCGATGTCGAAGATTTGTTGGACGTGATTTTCCGCGATTTCTGCATCGGCAAATAAGGTTGTAAAAGTAGGTCATTCCGGGGCGCGGCGAAGCTGCGAGCCCGGAACCTATGAACACCGGTCTTTGCTTTTTCTTGAGAGGTCCGTGGTCACGGGTTCCGGGTCCGGCCCATGCGGGCCGTCCCGGAATGACCAGCGGAGCGGTAATTGCCCTTCTATGTGTATCTCCTTGCCAGCCGCAGGCACGGAACGCTCTATCTCGGTGTCACGAACGACCTTATACGCCGCGTCTACGAACATAAGTCCTGCAATATTCCGGGATTTACTGCTCGGTACGAGATCGATCGACTGGTGTGGTTTGAGGTGTATGACGACCCAAGCGGGGCGATCGCTCGCGAGAAGCAGCTGAAGAAATGGCGCCGCGATTGGAAGATCCGGCTGATCGAGGAGCAGAACCCGGAGTGGCACGATCTCTACCCGGCTCTTTGCAGATGATGTTTCACGTGAAACCTCGACAGGTCGTGAGCTCGTCCATACATTCCGCGGCCATGAGTGAAGTCCTGGGGACATATGATGTCGTCGTGGTGGGCGGCGGGCATGCCGGCTGCGAGGCGGCCGCGGCAGCTGCGCGGCTCGGCGCTAAGACCGTGCTGTTGACCCACAAACGGGCAACGATCGGCGAGATGTCGTGCAATCCGGCGATTGGTGGGCTCGGCAAGGGGCATCTCGTGCGCGAGATCGACGCGCTCGACGGCATCATGGGTCGGGCG
>JAFAHQ010000332.1 GCA_019237135.1 Alphaproteobacteria bacterium | reverse complement strand
TGGGGCCATTCGCGATGGCCGACATGGCCGGACTCGATGTCGGCTGGCGTATCCGCAAAGGGCGCGGCGAGCGCAACGAAATCGAAGACGCGCTATGTGAAGCCGGGCATTTCGGTCAGAAGACCGGCAAGGGGTATTTCCGCTACGAGGCCGGATCGCGCACACCGCTGCCCGATCCTGAGGTCGAGCGGACCATCTGTGATGCGTCGGCCCGGCTCGGCATCGCACGCCGGGCGATCGATCAGGAGGAGATCGTCGAGCGCATGATCTTCCCGATGATCAACGAGGGTGCGCGCATTCTCGAGGAAGGCATCGCAGCGCGCCCAGGCGACATCGACGTGATCTGGATCTACGGCTATGGCTGGCCGGTCTGGCGCGGCGGACCGATGTATTATGCCGATCAGCTGGGGCTTGCTCACATTGGCGATCGGCTGGCCCTCTACGCCGAGAGGTCGGGAGACGAGACCCTACGGCCTGCGGTGCGGATCCGCCGCCTTGCCGCCGAGGGCCGCGGCTTCGCGTCCTCCCCACCCTCCTGAATAGGGAATCCATATTATGGACCTCCGCTTCACAACCGAAGAGCTGGCGTTCCGCGACGAGGTGCGGGCTTTTTTCCGCTCCGCCTTGCCGGCGAGCATTCGCGACAAGCTCCTCGCCAACAAAGGGCTTGCCAAAAACGACATCGTCACCTGGCAGCGCATCCTCAACAAGAAGGGTTGGGCGGTCGCCAACTGGCCGGTCGAATGGGGCGGCACCGGCTGGACCCCGGTTCAGCAATATATGTTCCAGGAAGAGCTGCAGCTGACGCCAGCGCCGCAGCCGCTCGGCTTCGGCGTGACGATGGTCGGACCGGTGATGATCGCGTTCGGCTCCGAGGAGCAGAAGAAGCGCTTTCTGCCCCGGATCGCCAATCTCGACGATTGGTGGTGCCAGGGCTTCTCCGAGCCCGGCGCGGGCTCGGACCTCGCCTCGCTGCGCACCTCGGCCAAACGTGACGGCGACCACTATGTCGTCAACGGACAAAAGACCTGGACAACCCTGGCGCAGCACGCCGATTGGATCTTCTGCCTGGTGCGCACCGATCCGCAGGCCAAGAAGCAGGAGGGCATCTCGTTCCTGCTGATCGACATGAAGACCCCGGGGATCACGGTCCGTCCGATCGTCACGATCGACGGCGGGCGCGAGGTCAACGAAGTGTTCTTCGACGACGTCGCGGTGCCAGCCGAGAACCTCGTCGGCGAAGAGAACAAAGGGTGGGATTACGCCAAATACCTGCTCGGCCGCGAGCGCACCGGGATTGCCCGCGTTGGCTTTTCCAAGGAGCGCGTCCGGCGCATCAAAGAGCTCGCCGCGGCCGAGCGGGTCGGCGACAAGCCGCTGCTCGAGGATGAGCGCTTTCGCGAGAAGCTCGCCGCGGTCGAGGTCGAGCTCAAAGCGCTCGAGATGACCCAGTTGCGCGTCGTGGCCGCCGAGCGCAACCGTGTCGGCAACAAGCCCGACCCGGCTTCCTCCATCCTCAAGATCAAGGGCTCGGAAATCCAGCAGGCCACCACCGAGCTGTTGCTCGAGATCGTCGGCCCATATGCGCTGCCCTACCAGCCCGAACACGACGAGGAGGAGCGCTGGAACGAGCCGCCGATCGGTCCCGAATGGGCGGGCCCGATCGCGCCGACCTACTTCAATACCCGCAAGGTGTCGATCTATGGCGGCACCAACGAAATCCAGAAAAACATCATCGCCAAGGCGATCCTCGGGCTGTGAACGATGGATTTCGACCTGACCGAGGAGCAGCGGCTTCTCAAGGAGAGCCTCGACCGCCTGATCGGCGACCGCTACGCCTTCGAGCAGCGCAAGAGCTACGGCCAAGCTCCGGAGGGTTGGAGCCGCGAAGTATGGGCGCAATTTGCCGAGCTCGGCCTGCTCGGCCTGCCATTTGCCGAAAAGTACGGTGGCTCTGCGGGCGGACCGGTCGAGACGATGATCGCGATGGAGGCATTCGGACGCGCGCTGGCGCTCGAACCCTTCCTCGCGACAGTTGTGCTCGGCGGCGGGTTTCTCCGCCACGGCGGCAGCGCCGACCAATGCGCGGCTATTATCCCAAAGATTGCCGACGGCAGCCTGACCTTGGCCTTTGCCCAGACGGAGCGGCATTCGCGCTATGATCTCGCCGATATTTCAACGACGGCAAGGCGCGACGGCACGGCCTGGGTGCTCGACGGCGAAAAGGGTGTCGTGCTGCACGGCGACACCGCGGACAAGCTGATCGTCACTGCGCGCGTCGGCGGCTCGCAGCGCGACCGTGACGGCGTCGGCGTGTTTATGGTCGACAGCAAGGCCGCCGGTCTCTCACGGCGCGGCTATCCAACCCAGGATGGTCTGCGCGCTGCGGAGATCGTCTTTAGCGGAGTCCGCGTCGGCCCCGAGGGTGTGCTCGGCGAACTCGGAGCGGCGTCGCCGCTCGTCGAGCGTGTCGTCGACGAGGCGATCGCCGCTTTGTGCGCCGAGGCGGTTGGAACGATGTCGGCAATGCACGAGCTGACCGTCGACTATCTCAAGACCCGCCGGCAGTTCGGCCGCGAGATCGGCAGCTTCCAGATCCTCCAGCACCGCGCCGTCGACATGCTGATCGCGTTGGAGCAGGCGCGTAGCATGGCGATGTTCGCGACGATGATGGCTTCGGAGGAAGATGCCCCGGTGCGGCGCGATGCGCTCGCAGCCGCAAAGGTGCAGATCGGACGCTCCGGCAGGTTGGTCGGTCAGCAGGCCATCCAGCTGCACGGCGGTATCGGTATGACGATGGAGTACAAAGTCGGTCACTACTTCAAGCGCGCGACGATGATCGACACGATGTTCGGCGATGCCGACCACCACTTGCGGGAACTCGCCCGCCGCGGCGGGTCGGTTGTTGCTGCATAAGGTCGAAAAGCCAAGGTGATCCTCGTCTGCCCGGCCTGCCACACCCGCTATCTCGTCGACGAGCAGGAACTGAACCGACCGACGGGACGCACCGTTCGCTGCGCAAGCTGCGGTCATACCTGGCACCGGCCCCCACCTCTGGAGGTGCGCGACAGAGAGCTGGTCGCGCCCCCCGCCGCCCCGCGTATCGAACCCGGGCTCGACGTTCCGCCGCGTCCGGGACCGTTGCCGGTACCGACATCGCAACGACGCCCGCGTAACAGGCTGGCGGCGGGTTGGGTCGTGGTGGGGGTAATAGTCGCGTTGCTCGCCTCTGCGATCCTTGCCGCGATCATCGCCCGGAAGGAGGTGGTGGCGTTGTGGCCGGCGGCGGCTCGGTTTTACGCCTTTGCCGGGCTGGCGGGTGCACCGCCAGGGCCGGGGCTCGAGCTCGCAAAGATCGCACCGACGCGCACCGCCGAGGGGTTGGTCATCGAGGGCGACATCATCAACGCGGGGAGCACGGTGCGCGATGTGCCGCGGCTTCGGGTAGCGCTGCGCGATCCGGCCGAGAAGGAGACTCAGTTCAAGATCATCGATCCGCCCACCGTTCGGTTGGGGCCGGGCGAAACCACGCACTTCAAGACATCGTTCGACCATCCCGACGAGGCGGCGACCGGCGTCCTGGTGACGTTCGCCCCGCGCTGAGCGAAATACAACGAAAATCCGCCGCTCTCACCCTCCAAGCACCCGTTCCTTGGGCCGAATAGAGCGGGTGATCAATAGGTTAGCGTGAGATCGGCAACCCGCGGATCAACGAAACTTGCCACCGGCGAACAACGAACTTCGCTCGGTCTGAGGGAGATCAAAGCAGCCGCGGCGCGCCGACACCGCTGCCGGGAGATGATCTGCGCGTCGACCCCGTTAACCCGTTCTGTCCTGGAGCAGTTTATGATCGCCGGCGGCCCGTTCGGGGCAGTCAACACAAAGGAGCGTTGTCGTGCAAGGTATCCGCGGCGTCATTTCGACGCTTACCAATGATGGTCAGGAGGTGATGGGCCCGGGTGTGCTGGTCTGGCACTACCCGGACAATTCGATTGTCAACAATTCTCTGCTCACCGTCGAAAGCAACCATTTCTGCGTGCTGAAATCGCGCGGCGCGATACTCAACGTTTATGATACCGGGCAATACCCGGTCACGACGCCGGATCGGCCGATCCTCGGTTCGTTCACGCAAGCCTTTTTTGGCGGTCAGAGCCCGTGGCAGTACGAAGCCTTGTATATCAACCGCGCCAAAATGGTGGTGAAGGCGAGCGGGCTCGCGTTGTCCTCAGAAATGGCGGAAATGAGCTACGAGGTAGACTACTATTTCCACGTCGCGACCAAGGACGATGCGGTGGCGCTGGTCACACACATGCCGGTCAGCGAGCACATGATCACCGCCAAACAGGTCAACGAATATGCGACGCCGGTGGTCGAGCAGGCGATCAACCAGGTCGTACAGGTGACTCCGCTTGAGCGGGTCAACGAAAAAATCCACGAGATCGGCGAGGTCGTGCATACCCACCTGCAGGACTTCCTGAAAGCGTTCGGCATCACCCTCGACACTGTCAAAGTGCTGATCTTCCCCCGCGACGAACGGATGCGTGCGCTGATCTCGCTGCGCGCCTTCGGCCTGCAGGAGCTCGACGCGGTGCGCCATTACATCGCGATGCTGATGGCCGAGCACGGCCTCGTCTCGGCGCCTAACATGGCGATCGGCGAGGCCTTCCACATCGGTGCCCCGGTGCAGGCGACGGTCGGGCTTGGCGGTATTTCGCGCGGGCCGACCAGTGCCTGATCCAGCGGACGACAGACCGCTGCCCGGCGAGGACAGCCGCCTCTACCGCATCGGGGTGATGCTGCTGAACGGCTATGGCTACAACTGGTATCGCTTGGACAACCAGATGCGTGCCGACGATCTGCTGGTCCGGTCGCGGGCGAGTGAGCACCTGGAGAGCGCCGCGGCGCGACTGCGTGACCTCGAAGGGCGCTATCGGCGCAAGTACTTGCCGCCGCCGACGCGCGAGCACCCCGACCCCGATCCGCAACGTCTCGCCGAGGCGCATCGTTTCCGTGGCGTTGCAGACCGGATACTCGAAATTGATACGAGGCTGCGGGGGGCTGCGGTACCACCCGATGACAAAGTCTGGCTGCGCCAACGCGGCGAGCTCGAGACGCTGCAGCGGCTCGGGAAATGCGACGTTGTCCTGACGGCCGGTGCCAAGGAGTTGGTCGAGATCGTTGCCGGTTTGCCTGCCGATATCGGCGTCGATCCGGTAGTCGAGGAGCAGATCGACCAGTATCTCGGCCATCTGGCGGCAACATTGACCCGGCGGGGTGAGATCCTTGCGGTATTGCGTTAGCGTCACCGGTCGAGACACCCACTCCTGTAAGCGCCTGACCTCGACTAACCCGTTGTAATCAACTACTTCTGGCAGCAAATGCCGATGGTTGCGCGGGCTGTGGATCTGTGTTAGGAAGCGCGCGGGCCGCCGAGGTTGATTAGCCTCGGCGGCGGCGTTTTGTCGCGATCCGAAGTCGACGAGGAAACGCTGCGGCGGCTCCTCCGCCGATGCGGCCATCGAGGACTGCGTTCAATTGGCCTCCGAAACGACGGGCGTCTCCGGGTTGGCTGAGCGTTACGCGGCGGCCTTGTTCGATATCGCCGACGAGCAACGGACGCTCGACCAGGTCGGGTCCGACCTTCGCCAGCTGCGGACGATGCTGGCGGCGAGCATGGATCTCTTACGCTTGGTGCGCAGCCCGATCCTGACACGCGGTGAGCAGGGAAAGGCCATCTCGGCTCTGGCCTCGCACGCCGGCTTCTCGCTGCTGGTCCGCGATTTTCTCGCCGTTGTCGCTAAAAACCGCCGCCTGTTCGCCATTCCGGCGATGATCGAAGCTTATCTCGAAAAGCTCGCCGAGCGGCGGGGCGAGATCACCGCGGGGGTCATCACGGCGCGCCCGCTGAGCGAGACCCAGCTTGCACTGCTGAGCGATCAGTTGCAGCGCAGCGCCGGGCGCAGGGTTTCGGTGGAAGCCAGGGTCGACCCTGGGCTAATCGGCGGAATGATCGTCAAGGTGGGTTCGCGGATGGTGGATGGATCTCTCAAGAGCCAACTGCAGCGGTTGCAGCTGGCCATGAAGGGCATCGGCTGAGTTTCCCACTCAAGTTGGCGTGCTACTATCACGGTGTTACTTGTCATCCCCGCTAAAAGCGGGGGCCTAAGGGGCTTTGATGGAAATTCGTGCGGCGGAGATTTCGGCGATCCTCAAGCAGGAAATCGCCAATTTCGGCAGCGAGGCGGATGTCGCGGAAGTCGGCCAGGTGCTGTCGATCGGCGACGGTGTCGCCCGCGTCTACGGCCTCGACACGGTTCAAGCCGGCGAGATGGTCGCTTTCCCAAACGGGATGCGCGGGATGGCGCTCAACCTCGAAAGCGACAATGTCGGGGTCGTCGTGTTCGGCGAGGACAGCGGCATCCACGAAGGCGACATCGTCAAACGCACTGGCGCCATTGTCGGCGTCCCGGTCGGCCGCGGATTGTTGGGTCGGGTCGTCGACGCGCTCGGCGAGCCAATCGACGGCAAGGGTCCGCTGACCAACGTCGAGCGCGCGCGAGTCGAGGTCAAGGCGCCGGGGATCGTCCCGCGCCGTTCGGTGCACGAACCGGTGCAGACTGGGCTGAAGGCGATCGACGCGCTGGTGCCGATCGGGCGTGGCCAACGCGAGTTGATCATCGGCGACCGTCAAACCGGCAAGACCGCGCTGATCATCGATACCATCCTCAATCAAAAACAGATCAACGCCGGCACCGACGAATCGCGCAAGCTCTATTGCATCTATGTCGCGATCGGGCAGAAACGCTCGACTGTCGCCCAGATCGTCAAGACGCTGCAGGACTACGGTGCCCTCGATTACTCGATCATCGTAGCCGCGACCGCCTCCGAGCCGGCGCCGCTGCAATACATCGCCCCTTATGCCGGCTGCGTCATGGGCGAATATTTCCGCGACAACAGCATGCATGCGCTGATGATTTACGATGACCTGTCGAAACATGCCGTGGCCTATCGCCAGATGTCACTGCTGTTGCGCCGGCCCCCCGGTCGTGAAGCTTATCCGGGGGACGTGTTTTATCTGCATTCTCGGCTGCTAGAACGAGCAGCAAAGATGAACAACGACCATGGCGGCGGTTCGCTAACCGCATTGCCCGTCATCGAGACTCAAGCTGGAGACGTGTCGGCCTATATTCCGACCAACGTCATCTCGATTACCGACGGTCAGATCTTTCTTGAGACCGAGCTGTTCTTTCGCGGCATCCGCCCCGCCATTAACGTCGGTCTTTCGGTCAGCCGGGTGGGCTCGGCGGCACAGATAAAGGCGATGAAGCAGGTTGCCGGCCGCATCAAGCTCGATCTTGCGCAGTACCGCGAGATGGCCGCCTTCTCGCAATTCGCCTCCGATCTGGACGCGGCGACGCAGCGCCTGCTCGCCCGCGGCAGCCGCTTGACTGAACTCTTGAAGCAGCCGCAATTCGCGCCGGTCCCGGTCGAGGAGCAGGTGGTGGCGATCTTCGCCGGCACCCGCGGCTATCTCGACACTGTCGAGGTATCAGATGTCGGCCGCTTCGAATCCTCGATGCTTAGCGAACTCAGGTCCAAGCGGCCCGCACTCCTAGAGGCGATCCGTGACGCGGGCGAGATCTCGCCCGAAGTCGAGAAGGGGCTCGGCGAGTTCGTCGACGGCTTCGTCAGGACCTTCGCCTGACACGAGCGGAGCCCTCCGGATGCCGAGCCTGAAAGATCTGCGCAACCGCATCCGCAGCGTCAGATCGACCCAGAAGATCACCTCGGCGATGAAGGTGGTCGCCGCCTCGCGGTTGCGTCGCGCGGTAGAGCAAGTAGAAGCGGCGCGGCCCTACGGGCAGCGGATGGAACGCGTGCTCGCTTCGCTCGCCGGCCGCATGGCGGGTCTGCCCGGAGCACCGCCGCTCCTCGTCGGCACCGGCAAGGAAGAGACGCACCTGCTCGTCGTCGCGACTTCGGATCGAGGTCTCGCCGGCGGCTTCAACGCTTCGATCCTGCGCGAGACGCGGCGCCGCATCCGTGAGCTTTTACCGGCCGGCAGGACTGTCATGGTTCTGACCATTGGGCGCAAGGGACGCGACGGATTGCGCCGCGACTACGGCCGGCTCATCCACGACAGCCTGACCGAAGTCGGCCGCCGACAGGTGTCGTTTGACGAGGCGCGCGACATCGCCCAGCGTATCCTCGTCCTTTATCAAGCCGGCCGTTTTGACGTCGCGACGATCATCTACAACCGCTTTCGCTCGGCCATGACCCAAATCGTGACCGCGCAGCAACTGATCCCGTTTGCGGCGACCTCCGGCGAAGAGGTGGATCCGGCAGTTGGCGGTGCGATCTACGAATTCGAGCCTTCCGAGGAAGAGATCCTCTCGGAATTACTGCCGAAGAACCTCGCGGTGCAAATCTACACGGCGCTGCTTGAAAACGCAGCGAGCGAACAAGGGGCGCGGATGACGGCGATGGACAACGCGACCCGCAACGCCGGCGAGATGATCGACCGCCTCACCCTCAACTATAATCGCACGCGTCAGGCCGCCATTACCAAGGAGCTGATCGAGATCATCTCCGGCGCCGAGGCGCTTTGAGGCACAGGAATTTCTCAGACATGCCCAGCAACAGCATCGGCACGATTACCCAGGTCATCGGCGCAGTCGTCGACGTCCGCTTCGACGGCGAACTACCGGAGATCCTGACGGCGCTGCACGTCGATCAGAGCGACCGTAAGCTGGTTCTCGAAGTGGCGCAGCAGCTCGGCGAGAACACCGTGCGGACGATTGCGATGGACACCACCGACGGGCTGGTGCGCGGCGCCCAGGTGGTCGACACCGGCGGGCCGATCACGATGCCGGTTGGTCCCGAGACATTGGGCCGCATCCTCAACGTCGTCGGCGAGCCGGTCGACGAACGCGGTCCGCTGCAGACCAACCGCCGCTCGCCGATCCACAAACCGGCGCCCGAATTCGTCGATCAGTCGACCGAGGCGGAGATCCTGGTCACCGGGATCAAGGTCGTCGATCTCCTGACGCCTTACGCCAAGGGAGGCAAGATAGGGTTGTTCGGCGGTGCCGGGGTCGGCAAGACCGTGATCATCATGGAGCTGATCAACAACATCGCCAAGGCGCATGGCGGCTACTCAGTCTTCGCCGGTGTCGGCGAGCGCAGCCGCGAGGGCAACGACCTCTATCACGAGATGATGGGATCGGGGGTCATCAACATCAACGGACCGGGTTCCAAGGCAGCGCTCGTCTATGGCCAGATGAACGAGCCGCCTGGCGCGCGCGCCCGCGTTGGCCTGTCCGGCCTCACTCTTGCCGAATATTTCCGCGACGAGGAAGGTCAGGATGTGCTGTTCTTCGTCGACAACATTTTCCGTTTCACGCAGGCGGGCTCCGAGGTGTCGGCGCTGTTGGGCAGAATCCCTTCCGCGGTCGGCTACCAACCGACCCTGGCGACCGACCTGGGAGCCTTGGAGGAACGGATAACCTCGACAAAAAAGGGCTCGATCACCTCGGTCCAGGCGATCTTTGTGCCGGCCGACGATCTGACCGACCCGGCGCCCGCCACGACTTTCTCCCATCTCGACGCGACTACAGTGTTGTCGCGGCAGATCGCCGAGGTCGGCATCTATCCGGCGGTCGATCCGCTCGACTCGACCTCGCGCATGCTCGACGCGCGCATAGTCGGCGAGGACCACTATCGTGTGGCGCGCGACGTGCAGCGCGTGTTGCAGACATACAAGTCGCTGCAGGACATCATCGCGATCCTGGGCATGGATGAGCTGTCCGAAGAGGATAAGCTCACCGTGTTGCGGGCGCGCAAGATCCAGCGCTTCCTGTCGCAGCCCTTCTTCGTCACCGAAGTGTTTACCGGCCGGCCGGGCGTCTTTGTCAACCTTGAGGACACGATCAAGGGCTTCAAGGGCATCGTCGCGGGCGATTACGACGACTTGCCGGAGAGCGCCTTCTTTATGGTCGGCACGATTGAAGAGGCGGTCGAGCAAGCGCGCAAGATGGCCGCCGAGGCGGCGTGATGGCTGTCGGATTCGAGTTGGTGACCCCGGAGCGGTTGCTCGTGTCGAAAGTGGTTGTAATGGTCGTGGTGCCTGGCACTGAAGGCAATTTTGGGGTGTTAGAGGGTCACGCCCCGTTCATATCGACGATTCGCCCCGGTATGATAGACATTTACGGCGAGAACCAGAGCGAGCTGTCCGAGCGCATCTTCGTGATCGGTGGCGTCGCCCAAGTGACGGAAGGGCACTGCACCGTGCTCGCCGACGAGGCAGTTTCGCCAGATACGCTCGATCGGGGCTCGATCGAGACCGACCTGCGGATCGTGGAGGGCAACCTGCCGAGCCTGCGTGAACAGGTCGCGCGGGCCGCCGACACGGATCGCGAGCGGCTCCTGATCGAGCTCCATCGCCTCGAACACGAACAAACGGTTCTCCAAGCGAAGCTGCAGGCGGTCGGCGAGATAACGCGCTGACAGAGCGACCCGGACACCTACGCTCGCGGTTGACGGGCGCCGTCCCGTGGCGCACCGTCCGCTGGCGGCCTCGCGGCTCGTTATAGGGAGGCGCAGATGCTGTCGAGCGGTCCGATGCAGCAGAGGCTCACCCGGCGCGCACTTGCCCTGGTGCTGGCCGGCGGTCGCGGCAGCCGGCTGAAGCAATTGACCGACCGGCGCGCCAAGCCGGCAGTTTTCTTCGGTGGCAAGTTCCGCATCATCGACTTCGCGCTGTCGAACTGTCTCAATTCCGGCGTCCGGCGGATCTGTGTGCTGACTCAATACAAGGCGCACAGCCTGTTGCGGCACCTGCAGATGGGCTGGTCCTTTCTGCGCCCCGAGATGAACGAGTTTCTCGACCTATTGCCGGCCCAGCAGCGGCTCGACGAGGCGACCTGGTATCGCGGCACTGCCGATGCGGTGTACCAGAATTTCGATATTTTCCGCGCGGCTGAGGCGGAATACTTCATCGTATTGGCAGGAGATCATATCTATAAAATGGATTACTCGAACATGCTGGAGGGCCATGTCGACACAGGCGCCGGTTGCACGGTCGCCTGCGTCGAGGTGCCGCTCGATGAAGCCCCGGGTTTCGGCATCATGGCGGTCGACGACTCGATGAGGATCGTCGATTTTCTGGAAAAGCCAAGAGAACCGCCGGCGATCAGCGGCAAGCCAGCCCGGGCACTGGCCAGTATGGGCGTGTACGTTTTTACCGCCGAGTTCCTTTATGCGGAGCTCGAACGCGATCACCGAGACCGGACCTCGAGCCACGATTTTGGCAAAGATGTAATCCCAAACCTCGTGAGCCGAGGTCTCGCAGTCGCCCATTCCTTTGAGGAGAGCTGCGTCAAGACTACGCCGGAGGCCGAAGCCTATTGGCGCGACGTCGGCACCATCGACTCCTATTGGTCGGCCAATATCGATTTGGTTATGCCGGTTCCGTCGCTCGATATCTACGACCGCAACTGGCCGATCTGGACCTATCAGCAGCAGCTGCCGCCGGCGAAGTTCGTGTTCGACGACGACGACCGCCGCGGCATGGCGGTCGATTCGATGGTTTCAGGCGGTTGCATTATTTCCGGCGCCACGGTCAGACGCTCACTATTGTTCTCCGGTTGCCGGATCAATTCCCACGCCCGGACCACCGGCGCAGTGCTGCTTCCCGATGTCGAGGTCGGGCGTCGCGCGCGGCTTAGCAACGTCGTCGTCGATCGCGGCTGCTATATACCGGAGGATCTCGTGATCGGCGAAGACGCGCAACTCGACGCCACGCGGTTCTACCGTAGCGACCAAGGGGTCACGCTCGTCAGCGCGGATATGCTGGCCGCGCTGCCGTAAGCCAACCAAAGCGCCCGATCCTCGCGATCGAAAGCGAATTCACTTCTCTTCGGCCGTGAACACGCCGTTCCAATTGGCTGGCGGGGCTTCGATCTGAAACTGAGCGATGCGCCGCCGGTAGAGATCGTAGACGGGGGCGAGGAAGCGAGCCGCGACGAATCGTCCATCGTCGAGCAATCGTAGCGCGGATATCCAATCCTGCCGGCGGTAGGCTCCCAATAGCGCGGAATGCTGGTCAATAAACTGGTCCTCTACAATGCGCTCCGGCGGAAGCGTATAGATGTGGCCGGCCTCGCTCTTGCCCTTGACTGCTACGAGATCGACTTCGATCAGAGCCGGATCGGCGAGATGGGCAGCCGTCTCCTCACCGATCACCAGATCGATGCCGTAAACCTTGCCAAGGCCTTCCAGCCGCGAAGCGAGATTGACCGGATCTCCGAGCAGTGAGTAATCGAAGTGCTGGAGTGAGCCGAAATTACCGACAACGCATTCCCCAGTATTGATGCCGATGCCGATCTGGACCGGAAGAAAGACCCGATAGTCTGCTTCCGCCTGCCAGAGGCCGTTGAGCTCGACGAGCTTGCGGCGCATCGCCTGTGCCGCCTGCACTGCATTCTTGACATGGTCGGGATCGTCGAGCGGTGCGTTCCAGAATGCCATAATGCAGTCGCCGATATATTTGTCGATCGTCCCCTTCCGCTCGGTGATGATCTCGGTCATTGGCGACAGAAAGCTGTTCATGAACTGAGTCAAACTCTCCGCGTCGAGCTTTTCCGACAGGCTCGTGAATCCGCGGATGTCGCAGAACATGATCGTCATGGTCCGCGCCTGGCCGCCAAGCTTGAGTCTTTCGGGGTGAGCAGCGAGTTCGTCGACATAATGCGGCGACATGTATTGCGAGAAGGCGCCGCGGATTTGACGCTGCCGGGCCTCGGTTCTCAAGTAACCCAACAGCGAGGCCAAGAGGTAGACGAGCGTCATCACTGCCCAGGGATAGACCGGGTCGATCAGCAGATCCGCGTGTCTGAAGAGGAGCCACGACGTCCCGAACGCAATGGCAACCGAGGCGCCGCCGAGTACTGCGCTCGGCAACGCGCCGACCCGCGGCAAGGCGAGGATCAGACCGATCCCGACCAGCAGCGTAAACAAGATTTCCGCCCCGACCGCCCAGTCGGGCCGAACGAGAAACGCCCCTTGCAGTATCTGTTCGAGCAGCTGAGCGTGGATCTCCACTCCGGGGACGTCGCGCGCGATCGGGGTCGCCTGCAGATCGTTTACGACACCTGCGGCCGAGGTCCCCACCAGCACGATTTGATCGGCGAACAGGGCGGGATCGAATTTTCCCGACAGGACGTCGGCGGCAGAAACGAACCGGTCGCGCCGCGGTGCTGCGTAGTGGAGCCAAACGCGGCCGGCAGCATCGGTCGGTATCGCCAGTTGTCCGATGCGGATCGCCGTCAACCCGGTCTTTTCGCCAAAGCTCTTCTCGGCGTTGGCACCAGCCGCACGGCCGACATAGCTGGGCGCGCCGACTGCGACCCGGAGCGTCTCGGCGGCGAGCGACGGGTACGGTTTTTCGCCGAGGAGCAAAATCAGCGGAACCCGGCGAACGACATGATCCCAATCGACAAATTGGTTGAGGAAGCCGTTTCCGGCTGATGCGGCTTCCAGCTCCGGCAGGTTCGAAACCGCCGCTGGAAAGCTGCTGACATGCCCGAGCGGGTCCTCACCCGCAAGCGCAAAGCCGGCCTTCGGGAGTGGCGGCTGGGTTTGGCCGCGATCGGTCAGGATGAAACCGGTCACGACGGGGACCGTGCCCATCGCTTCTGCTAGCCGTCGATCGGGATCGGGCACTGCCGCCAGAAGCTTTTCCGCTTCGTCCGCGGCTACCCCGTTTTTCGCAAGCAAAGGCAGTAACAATTTAGGTGAGGTACGGTCCGGTTCGGCAAAGTCGATGTCGAAGGCTATGACCGCCGCACCCGCCTCGCGCAGCTTGTCGATGAGTTGTGCAACGATGTTGCGCGGCCAGGGCCATTGGCCGATCTTGTTGAGGCTGGTGTCGTCGATGTCGACGACGCGGATCGGCACGTCCCCCGCCTCGCGCGGTGCGGCCTTTTGATAGAGGTCAAAGCAAAACAGCGACAGCCGCTCGAGCAGATCGGAGGCGGCGACGCGCGCGGTGAGCGCGACGAAGAGGAGGGCGAGCGGCAATAGATAAATCAGGCCGCGGCGAAACGCGGGGTGAACTCTCATCGATGGATAATGCGCAATTCGACGGTAATTATCGCCGAATTCGATGGAATTTTCCATCCTAGGTGCTGCCGGGCGGGTAATGGACGCTCGGCGTCGTTCCAAGAAGGGCTCACCCAGCGCTTGCCGCAACTTGACGAAGGGGGTGTTTTCGGTAAAGGAGGCGGGGATGGAAACGCAACAGGCAACACCGGCGGGCATCGGGTCGAACGGCCGCGACTCTGAGGGTGCGGGTCGGATGGCGGGTGCGCCCGAAACCAGGAAGATCGCGCTCGTGGAAAAGGCTCGGACGATCGCTGGGAAGACACTCGATACAGAACAACAGGCGATGGGCGAACGCCTGATTACTGAATTTTACCAGCACGTGCCGGCGGCCGACATCGCCGAACGAAGCCCGAGGGATTTGTGGGGCGCCGCTCTGTCGCTCTGGCGCTTCGCCGAGCGCCGGCATCGGGATCAAGCAAAGGTCCGGGTCTACAACCCCGACCCCGCTGCGGACGGTTGGTCGTCGCCAGACACGATCGTCGAGATCGTCAATGACGACATGCCGTTCCTCGTTGATTCGGTCACCCTGGCGATCAACGCCAGCGGCAGTGCCGTCCATCTGGTCATTCACCCGATAATGACGGTCGCACGTGACCCGAAGGGGCAGCTTCGCGAGCTTTGTGATGCGTCGACGGCCGGGCGGCATGAATCCTGGATGCAGATCGAGATCACGCGCCAATCCGATCGGGACGAGCTTGCCCGGCTGGCGCAGACATTGTCGGCTATTCTAGCCGATATTCGAGCTGCGGTCGAGGATTGGCAGCCAATGCGTCAGCGGCTGCGTGAACTCGTCGATGAACTGTCCCGGCCCCCTTTTCCTCCAGTGCCGCCGACTGAACTTGCCGAAGTCCAGGATTTTCTGCGGTGGCTCGACGACGACAATTTCACATTCCTCGGCTACCGCGAATATGTGTTTGACGGAGCGGCGAGACCGCTACGCGGCCCGCTCGGGATCCTGCGCGACGAAACCCACCCGGTCTTCGGGGGGCTGCGCGATTTGTCGTCGTTGCCGCCGGACGTGCAAGATTTCGTGCGCCGGCATGAACTTCTAGTCATTACAAAATCCAACCGCCGGGCCACGATTCATCGAACTGCGCACATGGATGCGATCGGCCTGCGCCGCTTCGCGGCAACTGGTGAGGTAGTCGGCATTCGCCTGTTTCTGGGACTCTTTACCTCGCTTGCCTACAGCCGCCGTCCGCATTCGATCCCGCTACTGCGGCTAAAGGTTAAACGGATCATCGAGCGGGCTGGGCTGGCACCGACGACCCATGACGGCAAGGCGCTATCGCATATCCTGGATACGTTCCCGCGCGACGAGCTGTTCCAAGCCGACGCAGACCAGCTGTTCGAAACGGTCATCGGCATCCTCAACCTCCAGGAAAGGCAGCGTATTGCGCTGTTCATCCGCCGCGACCCGCTCGAGCGCTTTGTTTCCTGCCTCGTCTATTTGCCGCGGGAGCGCTACGACACAGCGCTGCGCGACCATTTCGCTGCGATCCTCGAAGAAGCGTTCGCCGGGCAGCTGTCGACTTCCTACATTCACCTCGACGAGTCGCCGCTGGCGCGGCTCCAATTGATCATTCGCACCACCCGCGGTCGTGTGCCGGCGGTCGACGATACGGCGCTCGAAAAGCGGCTCGTCAATGCTGGGCGCAGCTGGTCAGATCGGCTCGAGGAGGCGGCGACCGCGGCCTTTGGCGAAGAGGGGGCGCGTGCCCAGCTGCATCGCTTGCAGCCTTTTCCGATAACCTATCAGGCGCGAACGGAAGCTGCCCAGGCGATCGCCGATTTGCGCCGGGTCGAGACGGTATTGGCCGGTTCGCCTCTCGAAGTCTCACTTCATCCGGCGGCCAGCAGTGCTTTACCCGGATTGCGGATTTATCGGACCAAGGAACCGGTGGTCCTCTCCGACGTGCTGCCGATTTTGGAGAATCTCGGCCTGCGGGTCGTCGCCGAGGAGCCATTTCGCGTCGACACTGTCGATGGCGCCGCGGTGTGGATCCACGAATTCCAGCTCGACGGGGTGGCATTGCTGAGCACCGTGTCTCCGGCGGTCAGGGAACGGTTCGAAGAGGCGCTCGTGGCACTGTGGACGGGTCGGGTCGAGAACGACGGGTTTAACCGCCTCGTCCTGGCCGCCGGTCTGTCGGCGCGCCAGATCACAGTTCTGCGACTCTACGCCAAAGTATTGCGCCAAGCCGGGGTGGCGTTTAGCCAAGCCTATATGGAAGATGCGCTAAGCGGGCACCCCGAGATTGCTCGCCGCCTCCTCCAACTGTTCGAGGTCCGCTTCGATCCCGGGCGTACCGGTGATCCTTCGCTCTTTGTGATCGCCGAGGTCCAGGCGATCGATCATGCACTCGACGCAGTGGAGAGCCTCGACGAGGACCGCATGCTGCGGAGCTTTTTGACCCTCGTACTCAAAACCGTGCGAACGAATTACTTCCAGCGACTGCCCTCGGGCGAGGCGAAATCTTATCTCACCGTCAAGCTTGCGAGCAGCGAGATCGACTTGATGCCGCTGCCGCGGCCGCTTTTCGAGATTTACCTCTATAGCACTCGCGTAGAAGCGGTGCACATGCGCGCCGGCAGAGTCGCCCGCGGGGGCATCCGATGGTCCGATCGCAAAGAGGATTTCCGTACTGAGATCCTCGGGCTGATGAAGGCCCAGACGGTCAAAAATGCTGTGATCGTCCCGGTCGGATCGAAGGGTGGCTTCGTCGTAAAACGGCCACCCGCTTCGGCCGACAGGCTCGGCGCCGAAGCAGTCGAATGCTACGAGACACTGATCCGCGGCCTCTTGGACCTCACCGACAATATCGTCGCGGAACCTCCGACGGGTCACCGAATCGTGCCGCCGCCGCAGGTCGTCCGGTATGATGGCGACGACCCGTATCTCGTCGTCGCCGCAGACAAGGGCACCGCAACGTTTTCCGATTTGGCCAACGCGATCTCGCGAGAATACGGGTTCTGGCTCGGCGATGCGTTCGCGTCGGGGGGTTCAGCGGGATACGACCATAAGGCGTTGGGCATCACCGCACGCGGCGCCTGGGAGCTCGTCAAACGTCATTTCCGCGAGGTCGGGCGCGACATCGATGAGAGTGAGCTGAGCGTGGTCGGCGTCGGCGACATGTCGGGCGACGTGTTCGGCAATGGCATGCTGATGTCCCGCCACTTGCGGCTGCTCGGAGCCTTTAATCATCTGCACATCTTCATCGATCCGGCACCCGATCCGGATAGGAGCTTTAGCGAGCGGCAGCGTTTGTTCCGCCTGCCTCACTCGAGTTGGGGGGAATACGACCGCGCGCTAATCTCGGCGGGCGGCGGTGTGTTCGAGCGCGGCGCCAAATCGATCCCGATCAGTCCTGAAATGAAGCGCGCCTTCGACATCGCGGCAGACCATCTGACCCCGGCAGAGCTGATCCGCAAGCTCTTGGCCGCGCCCGTCGATCTCTTGTGGTTCGGCGGGATCGGGACCTATGTCAAGGCGCCCGACGAAAGCCATACGGAGGTCGGCGACCGCACCAACGACGCGCTGCGCATCAACGGCGACGAGGTTCGCGCCACGGTGGTCGGCGAGGGCGCCAATCTCGCGGTAACCGAACGAGGGCGCGTTGCCTACGCGCTCGCCGGCGGTCGCATCAACACCGACGCGATCGACAATTCTGCCGGCGTCGATATGTCAGACCATGAGGTCAACATCAAGATCCTACTCGACCAAGCGACTGTGTCGGGTGTGCTACCAGCAGTCGAGCGCGAGCCGCTTCTCGCCGCCATGGCCGAAGACGTCGCGGCATTGGTACTGCGCGACAATTACCTGCAAGGCGAGGCGTTGTCCGTGGCCGAGGCGCGCGGCGTCACAGCACTGGACAGGCAGGTGCGCCTGATACGCGATCTCGAACGATCTGGCCGGCTCAACCGCGCGCTAGAGTTCTTACCGGACGACGAAACCATCGCGGCGCGCGCAGCACAACGTCGCGGGCTCGCTCGTCCTGAGCTCGCCGTCTTGCTTGCTTATGCGAAGATGGCGCTTTACGGCGAGCTCGTTGCCTCTGATCTGCCCGACGCACCGGAACTCGACGGCGAGCTTCGCGGCTATTTCCCAGCAGCGCTGCGCGACCAACTCGCCCCGCAGATCGCCGCCCATCCATTGCACCGCGAGATCATTGCCACCGTCGTCATCAACGATCTCGTCAACCGGGTCGGCATGACTTTTGTCAATGAGATGTGGGCACGCACAGGCCGCGCCGCGCCGGAGGCTGCCCGCGCCTACACAATTGTGCGTGATGCTTTCGACCTGAGGCCCCTGTGGACTGAGATCGAGGCGCTTGATAACACGGTTACGGCCGCGATGCAGATCGACATGCTGCTCGAAATCACTGGCCTAATCGAGCATGCGGCCGCTTGGCTATTGCGCACGAGGCGACTCGATCTCGGTCGCGAGATCTCAAGGTTCGCACCGAGCGCCAGCGCTCTCGCCGCATCGCTGTCCGAGCTACTGCCGAAAGGCGACGCGAACCTCGTTGCCGAGCGCAATCAGCGGTTCCGCGAGGCCGGGGTGCCCGAAGCGCTCGCCGGGCGCGTCGCCGGATTGACCTTTCTCGCTTGCGCCCTCGATATCTCTGACCTTGCCGAGCGCTCTGCACAGCCGCTCGACCGAGCCGCCCGGATTTACTACGGGGTAGGCGCGCAGTTCGCACTCGACGAAATGCGCGCTGCGGCCCGTAGACTGCCGGCCGAAAGTCCTTGGCAGAAGCTGGCGGTCGAGGCGATGATCGACGACCTGTTCGCGCTGCAAGCCGATCTGGCCGCGCGCATCCTGGCGAGCGATTGCGCCGCAAAAGCGAACCCGCTCGTCGCGTGGTCCGCGGCGAACGCCGCCTCGCTCTCTCCCGCGGAAGCGCTCGCCCGCGAGCTGCGTGCCGCCACAACACCCGATCTTGCGATGCTCGTCGTCGCCAGTCGCCAGCTGCGGCACGCGCTCGGGTGAGCGCTAGTGGGTCCGGTTAGACGGCTACCATATGGCGCAGTTCGTCCACGACTTCGGGGTTAGCCAGCGTTGAAACGTCGCCCGCCTCCTGGCCGCTCGATATTGCCGCCAAAACCCGACGCATGATCTTACCAGAGCGGGTCTTTGGCATGTCTGGCACGATCCATACATGTGCCGGCCGCGCGATCGGGCTGATCTCGGTGACCACGGCATCCGAGATTCGCTTGTGCAATTCCGGGCTCGGCTCGAAACCGGGTTTCAGCGCGACATAGAGGTCGGGAACCTTACCCTTGATCTCATCGGCGACCGGCACCACGGCCGCTTCCGCCACCTCCGGGACCGTCAGCGCCGCGGATTCGATCTCCTTGGTTCCAAGGCGATGTCCGGCGACGTTGATAACGTCGTCGATGCGGCCCAGGATGCGATAATAGCCGTCGGGCGCCTGCACCGCGCCATCTCCGGCGAAATACGGCCAGTCTCGCCAGTCTTTGCTATTTTGGTCTTTGCAGTAGCGCGCGTAATATTGCGCAACGAAGCGGTCAGGGTCACCCCAGATCGTCTGAAAGATCCCGGGCCACGGATTGCGGATGCAGATATTGCCTGCTCTGCCCGATCCCCTGGGGATCTCGTTGCCGTCCTCATCGTAGATCACAGGGTGGATGCCCGGAACCCCCGGCCCGGCACTGCCGGGCTTCATCGGCCCTAGCGCCGGCACCGTGCTGCACAGAAAGCCACCATTTTCCGTCTGCCACCAGGTGTCGACGATCACCGCCTCACCCTTGCCGACGACATTATGGTACCAGCGCCATACCTCTGGCTCAATCGGCTCTCCCACCGTTGTCATATGCTTGAAGTGGTAATCGTAATTGTTTGGCTCGTCGGGACCGGCACGGCGCAGCGCACGGATCGCAGTCGGCGAAGTGTGAAAAATGTTGACGTCGAGCTCTTCGGCGATCCGCCACGGCCGCCCCGCATCGGGGTATGTGGGTACACCCTCGTAGATCACCGTCGAAGCGCCGAGGGCAAGCGGCCCATAGACGATGTAGGAATGGCCGGTGATCCAGCCGATGTCGGCCATACACCAGTAGACATCTTCCGGATGGATGTCCTGGATGTATTTCGAGGTGCCGGCCACATAGGCAAGATAACCGCCGGTACTATGCTGGCACCCCTTGGGCTTGCCGGTGGTTCCGCTCGTGTACATCAGGAAGAGCGGCGCCTCCGCCGGCATCGGTACCGGTTCGGCCCGTCTGCCCCGGTATCCCTTAAGGAGATCGTTGACGATGTGATCGCGGCCATGCACCGCGGGCTTGGCGCTCAAATATTTTCCCGGGTAGCGCTGCCAGATTAGGACCTTCTCTACCGAGTGGCCCCCCTTTGCCGCCTCCTCGGCGGCGATGTCGGCCTTTTCCTTCTGGTCCTGAATTGCGCCGTTCCGGTAGTAGCCGTCCATCGTGATCAGGACACGACTGCCGGAGTCGACGATTCGGTCAGCGCAAGCCCTGCCGCTGAAGCCGCTGAACACCTGAGAATGGATAACCCCGAGTCGCGCGCACGCCAGCATCGCGATCGGCAGTTCCGGCACCATTGGCATGTGAAGAGTCGCACGATCGCCGGCCTTTAGGCCGCAGAAATCTCGCAGCAAGGCAGCGAATTCACTCACCCGAACATACAGCTCTTGATAGGTGATGTGCTGGGTTGCCTCACTCTCCAGTTCGGGAACGAAATGGATGGCAGTCTTATTCTTGTTCTTTGCCAGATGTCGATCGACGCAGTTGTAGCTGGCATTGATACGGCCGCCGACGTACCACCCCCAAAAAGGAGCATCGGCCGTATCGAGAGTTCTTTCCCAATGTTTGTACCAGTCCAGAAGACCAGCGTACTCGTTGAAACATTCGGGAAATTTATCGAGGCTAAACCGCTCGTAGACCTCTTCGTCGGTTAAATTGGCTTGGGTAATGAACTTTGTCGGTGGATAATAATATTTTTCTTCCTGCCAATGGACGGCGATTTCAGCTTCGGGCACGTCGATCCGCTCTTCCATTCGCTCCCTCCCGAGGCGTGGCGTAGCCCGGAGATATCCGACGGCAGCGCGCGGGATTCGAATTTTGGGATAATTTCTCTGCCACAACGGCTTATCCGAGTCTAGGCTCTCCGATACGCCCCGGGCGCCTCATCGACCCTTAAATCAAGACGTCCGCCGCAAGCTTCTGAGCGGGTACTCTGAAGCCGCTCGTCTTCGCCGGGGCTCCTGCCTGAATCAGTGGTGGGCCGACTGCCAGCTCGCGCGACTCGCGATCAATGCCGCCTGGGTCCGATTTGCCACATGCAGGCGCTTTATAATCTGCTTGACATGCGCCTTGACCGTGCTCTCGGTCATGGTCAGCGCGTCGGCAATAAGCTTGTTCGACTTACCTTCCGAGATCAATGCCAGAACGTCGCACTGCCGCTTGGTCAGCTCGCGCCAGGGGGTGTCCCGTGCCCGCTCCGCCCTATCCGGGAGAACCGGCTCCGTCAATGACAACGGCACATAGGTACCGCCGACGCGCATGCGCTCGAGCGCAGCCATCAAGACCTTGAGACCGAGGCTGGTTGGTAGGAAGCCACGGGCGCCGGAGCGAAGGATCACGCGCGCACCCTCCGCATCGTCGCAGTCAGCGGTGACGAGGATCGGGGTTCCCGGCGCCGCTGCGGACAGCAAGGCGAGGTCGGCAAGATCGATGCGCGCGCAGGTCGATCCGCCGAGTAGGATTACCTCAAACCCCCCACCGCGCCGGATCAACTGCGCTAGCTCGATTGCCGTTGCGACATCGGTCACATGCCACCGCCGAGGTTGCTGGAGAAGCGCCAATTTGAGGCAATCGCGGCGCAACGGGCTCTGATCGACGATCGCGAGGTGACGCCGAATCGGACCGACAAACCGATTAGCCACGCTGTGCGTAAAGTTAACTTCGGCTTCGCGGAAATGATCCAGTCTATCCAAGTCAATCCCTCCCCCCACGGGGACACCTACGGAAGAGAATGGCGTCCTCGCTAGGCCATCAGGGTAATTTTTTGTAAATGCTTGTAACGGATACGTAACGCGTTCGCGAATGCGTCAAGCGGAGATGCCCGCCATTGCGCACAGCACGGTCCACTCGTGGGTCCTGACGGGACAAACCGACAACCGCGATTGTCTGAGCAGCGACAACTCGGAGAGCTCGGGCTTCGCTCTCATCGCCGGAAGCCCGACCTTGACCGCGGCTGGCATCAGCGGCTTAACGTCGACCATGCCGAGCTTGCCGTGTTTATCGGCGGGATCCGGATAGAAGCCCTTGATCACTTCGACGACGCCGACGATCTCCTTGCCTTCGTTCGAATGATAGAAGAATGCCCGGTCGCCGGGCTTCATCGCTCGCAGATTGTTCAGGGCTTGTGCGTTGCGCACACCGTCCCAATGAGTGCGACCGTCGGCCACGAGCTGATCCCACGCGTAGCTCGACGGTTCCGATTTAATGAGCCAATAGGACATTCGGCCTCCCCTTCGGCAGATTCAGTACAGCAACGGATAGTCGGCCTGATCCTCGTAGACCGAACCAGCCTTGGTCTGAAAGCTGGCGATCAGGCTGAAACCTTCCACAGGATAGGGGGCGGTGCGGAATTGCGCATGCGCGGCCAGAAAGCCGCTCAGCTTGTCGAGCGCCGGCTCGCGCAGCCGCGCCAGAGTGATGTGAGGGGAGAACTTGCGGGGCTCCGGTGGCAGCCCCACGCGAACCAGCGCGTGCTCGATCTTGTCGCGCAGCGCAACGAGCTCGGGCGAGCGGTCGACGCCTACCCATAGGCTGCGGGGCCTGTCGGCACTGCCGAAAACACCGGTCCCGGCGAGCTGCAAGGTGAACCGGCGTGCCCGCAGTCGCGCCAGCGCCTCATCAATGTCGGCGGCGACAGCTTCGCCGGTCTCGCCGATGAACCGCAGGGTCAGGTGGAAGTTGCCGGGATCCACCCACTTCGCACCAGGCATACCCGAGCACAGCAGCGACAGCTGCAGCTTGAGCTCAGGCGGAAAGACAACCCCGACAAACAAACGCAGCATAAGATCTGCCTAGTATCTGCGTATCTGCCCGCTCTCCGGCGATTTCAGGTGAATAGGGTAAGAACGCCGGTGTGGCCGTAAACTCGGTCGCGGGAGATCTCGCCATTGGCAAAAAAGCCGATCAGCGGGAAGTCGCCCAAGGTCTCGCGGATCAGCTCGGCCTCGACTCCGGCATCGCCGAACAATGCCGCGCCGCGGGCGACGCAGCTGACATACACGCCGGCTTTTGGTGGTCCATTCAGCCGGCCGGCGAGCTGCCGAACCATGCGGCTCATGTCCCGCCTGGCGCTCTCGGAATCGCGGCGGCAGAACACAATCCGATCGCCCGCGGCGACCTCTGCGCCGAGTACGACCCAGCCGCGGCCGGCGTCGATCGCTACCAGATTGCGGACAAGATAGTCGGCGGTGTGCGAACCGGTCACCGGCAATCCGGCAAAAATCAGGCCGCCGACACGGCGCAGATCCTGCGTGAGCTCTGGGCCAATATCCTCGCTGAAGACGGCGAGCGCCGGGCGTCCGTCGACGACCATCACTACGTTGTCGCGTGCCTCGTCGATCCGATGTACCGGTCCAATCGGCATGCACCCTTGCGTCAAAGCAGTGACGACCGAGACCCCGGGAGCCAGCATGAGACCCGCAACACCATTGCTCCCGAGACCCGTCGTATCCGGCGTCTGGGCCAGGAGCGGGTTTGGACAACGGTGCGATACGAGACCGCCGACGAGAAAAGCGCCGCTCGCCTCGGCGGTTTCCACGGCAGCCCTCTGGACATCGGGACAGCGCGGGTCGGCATGAACCAGCGCCAATACGGGCTGCGTCGCCTCGATCCAGCCCGCGTGCGAGCGCGGCAGATCGGCCCCGGGGTCTCCCGTTGCGGCGAAGACTCGAAAATCCTCTGGCGGCAACGCGGCGGTCATCACAACCGCCGCGGGCTCTTCGAATATTTCGGTCGTCGCCGAGCATACCCCAAGCCCGACCCCGCCGACCCAGGAGCGGATCCCGGTGTGCGTGCTGAGGGCGCTGGCGATTTCCGGCAGAGCGGCCGCCGCGGGCTCTGTGGTGTATAGAATCCCGAGCGTCGCTCCATCGACGGGAGGCAGCGCGGCGATGCACTGCGCCGCCAGGCTCGCCGGGTCTCCGGTCGCCGCGGCCGCCGCGAACCGCGCGCTCACGACGGGCTGCCGACAAGACGGGCGACGACCGGTGCCAAACGGCCGACCAGCACCGCGACGCCACGCTCATTTGGATGGAGTCCGTCCGGCTGATTGAGCTCGGGTTTCATCGCAACACCTTCGAGAAAGAATGGATAAAGCGGCACATCGTGGACCTTCGCAAGCTCGGGAAAGATCCGATCAAAGGCAGCCTTGTACTCCGCTCCCCAATTCGGCGGCGCAAGCATGCCAACGAGCAGCATCTTGGCACCGCTAGCCTCGATCTTTCGGATCATCTTGTCGAGATTATCGCGAACGGTGGTTGGGTCGATCCCGCGCAGCGCATCATTGGCGCCGAGTTCCAGTATGACGAGATCGGGCTTATCGGCGAGCGCCCAATCGAGCCGCGCCAAGCCGCCTGCCGTCGTATCTCCGGAGACCCCGCCGTTGACAACACGCACCTCAATCCCCTGCCGGTGCAACGTTGCCTCGAGCCGCGCCGGGAAGGTTTGCTCGGGCGCCAGCCCGTAGCCCGCGGTCAGGCTGTCGCCAAAATCGAGAATGACCGGAGTGTGCGCCGCGACCGGCGAGCCGCCGATCATCAGGCACAGCCCGGCGGGCACGAGAGCTCGTGGTGACATCGCGTTGAAAACCCCAGCCGCCGCGCCATATCGTCGGGACCGCCGATCACCGGGTGCCGCATCAGCTCGGCCGGTCTGCCGCACCGCCCTCCCTGACCCGGACAGAACATGACCAGCTCGCTTCATTCCGGCGATCCGCTCGTGGTGCTGGAAGATGTCCACTTGACTCTGAGGAGTGCGGCCGGGCCCGTCAACATCCTCTGCGGTGTCTCTCTCGAGATCGCCGCCGGCGAGACAGTGAGCCTCGTCGGTCCCTCGGGCTCCGGGAAGTCCACGGTGATGATGGTAGTAAGCGGGCTCGAGCGGCCGAGCGTCGGACGAGCCTGGCTCGATGGAAACGACCTCGGCGCGCTCAACGAGGATGCGCTGGCCCGGCTGCGTCGAACGCACATCGGCATCGTGTTCCAGGCCTTTCATTTGATTCCGACGATGACGGCACTCGAGAACGCAGCACTCCCGCTCGAACTCGGCGGGCGGCGCGATGCTTTCTCCGCCGCCGCCCGGGGTCTCGCCGCGGTCGGCCTCGGCCATCGCCTGACCCATTATCCCGGACAGCTCTCGGGAGGTGAGCAGCAGCGCGTGGCGATTGCCCGAGCCTTTATCGCTGGCCCGAAACTGCTGCTGGCCGACGAGCCAACAGGAAATCTCGACGCCACGACCGGCCGCCAGGTCATCGATTGCCTGTTCGAGCATCGAGCACGGCACAGCACTACCTTGCTCTTGATCACGCACGATCCGAGCGTCGCCGAACGCTGTGAGCGGCAGATCCGTCTGTTGGACGGCAGGATCATCGAGGATCGGAGCATTGCGCCATCGCGAATCGCTGCCGCGCGGCGCGCGCCTTGAACGCATTCTCTGCCGCTCATGCCGTGCGGCTTGCTCACCGCGAGCTGCGCGGGGGGATTGGGGGTTTGCGTGTCTTTCTCGCTTGCATCGTGCTGGGTGTGGCGGCGATTGCCGGCGTCGGCTCGCTCGGCGCCTCCGTTGTCGCCGGCATCAAGGTCGATGCTCGCGACCTGCTCGGCGGCGACGCCGAGGCGCGGCTCGCCTACCGCCCCGCCGGCACGGCCGAGCGCGCCTTCCTCGCGCAGAGCGGCAGGCTGTCCGAGATCGCCACGATGCGGGCGATGGCGCGAACGCAGGGCGGCAACCGGCGCAGCCTGATCGAGCTCAAGGCCGTGGATGCGGCCTACCCGCTCTATGGCGTGGTCGCGCTGGCGCCAGAGCAAAGCCTAGGCGCCGCGATCGACCGCCGCGGCGACTATTTCGGCGCGGCAGTCGATCCGGCAATCCTCGAACGACTCGGTCTGGTGCTCGGCGACACTGTCAAGATCGGCGAGGCGACGTTGCAATTGCGCGCCACCATCGAGCGCGAGCCCGACGCGGCGGCCGGCGGCCTCGAGTTCGGCCCGCGGGTCATTGTCTCCGCCGAAGCGTTGGCCGAGAGCGGTCTGATCCGGCCGGGCGCATTGGTGACTTATCATTACCGATTGCAGTTGCCTGGCGGGATCGATCCGGGCTCCTGGGCGGAGCGGGCGCGCAGCGCTTTTCCGGCGGCGGGTTGGCAGATTCGCACCTTCGGTGAAGCCTCGCCCTCGCTGCAGCGATTAATCGACCGCCTCACGCTCTTCCTGACCCTCGTCGGTCTCACCGCTCTCTTGGTCGGCGGGGTCGGCATCGGCAACGCGGTCGGTGGCTATATCGCCGGTAAGACTGCGACGATTGCTACACTCAAGTGCCTCGGCGCCCCGACGCGGCTGGTCTTCGCGGTGTACTTCGTCGAGATCATGGCGTTCGCCTTGCTCGGCATCTGCACCGCCCTCGCGTTCGGGGCGCTGGTGCCGGTGGTGTCGATGCCGCTTCTCGCGCACGTACTGCCGGTTTCCATCCGCCTGGGCGTTTACCCGGGTCCGTTGGCGCTGGCCGCGCTGTTCGGCCTGTTGACGACGCTCGTCTTCACACTATGGCCGCTGGCCGGCATCGGCCGGGTGCCAGCCGGGGCGTTGTTTCGCGACACCGTCGACCGGGCCCGGCGACGGGTGCCACCAACGGTGCTCGGCGCTACCGGCGTGCTGACGTTCGGGCTCGCTGCCCTCGCGATCGGCAGCGCGCAGGATCGTACCGTCGGGCTGTGGTTCGTCGTCGGCGCGGTTGGCGCATTCGCGCTTTTTCGGCTGGCCGGAGCAGCGGTCATCCACGGCGCCAGAACGCTCGGCCGGCCGCATCGTCCGGCATTGCGCCTGGCGCTCGCCAATCTGCACCGCCCGGGCGCGCCGACGGCGCAGATTGTGCTCTCCCTCGGCATCGGTCTGACCGTGCTCGTCGCCATTGCATTGGTCGAGGGCAATCTCGCCCGCGAGGTCGAAAACCGTCTGCCCGCCGAAGCCCCTGCCTTCTTCTTCATCGATATCCAGCCGGACCAACTCGCCGGCTTC
>JAFAHQ010000345.1 GCA_019237135.1 Alphaproteobacteria bacterium | reverse complement strand
GCGATCGCGAGGATTTTTCGCCGCAACCCGACTTCTTCAAGCCATCGTGGTACCGCGCTCTTGAGCACCCCCGGCCCGCTTGGACCGAGACCTCGGCCCGTGATGACAAGCACGCAGCGCCGCCCGGCTTCAGACGACCTGTGGACGAACGCAGCGAGTGCGTGATGCGCTTCAGCTTCGGTCTTTCCATGCAGATCGAGACGGGCCTCGATCGGGTGGAGGCCGCGCTTGAGGCGCTCGGCATTGGCCCGGTCGATCCCGGAGAAATTGTCGAGGGGCGGTAGCTGAACCTGGTGACTTGCGCGCTCTTCCTTGGCCGTCATCGGCTGCGTCGAACCCGATGGGGGCGAAATCGGCGCGGCGCGCCCACGCAGGGGTGTTACGTTTCGCATCGCTTCGCGCCACAGCAGCCGGTCGCCTCGGGCCGACGCCGGGTTATTTGTCTTCGCCATCGCCTGCTTTCTGCCGGTCGTCGACAAGAACGATATGGAGCCGCCGGGGCCCGTGGGCACCGAGCTCGATACGCTGCTCGATATCTCCCGTTCGCGAGGGACCCGTGATCAGATTGATTGTACGCGGCATCGCGCCAGCGGCACGTAGCCGATCCCAACCATCCTCATAAGTAGCGACGACCTGATCCGCGTACACCAGGACGATATGGGTATCTGGCAAAAAATTCAGGGCCGTCGGGGTCCCAGCTCCGGAGATTAGCATCAAGGTCCCGGTCTCGGCGATTGCCCCGAAGCAGGGCGTCAGACTGACTGCATCTCTCTCCTCGGCCCGGCCGCGGCGGATGCGCAGCAACGGCCGGGCACCCCAAGGAAGGTCATCGAGGCTCGGGTCGGGAGCCAGGACGAGATTGGCCGGAAGGTTTTCGGCAGCGAGATAACGGGCGACCGCCTCAGGCACCGCGGCCGGCGAGTTCACCCGAGCGACCGTCGTCTGGACCTCCTCGGCCATCGCGACAAACAAGCTAACCCGGTCCGGGTCATCAAGTGCCGCCGCCCGCGCCGGTATCAAATTGCGCCGATGCGCCGCAACCAGCTCCCGCAGCTCGGTTTCGCGCGCCGCGCTCAGCCGGCCCCGTGTGAGCGAGCGGCGTATACGGGCGAGGATCTCTTCGCGCGCCTCGCCGCTCATTTCCGGGTCTCACCCTTTCGCCGCTGGACCCATAAACTGTGGAAGCTACGGCCCTCCGGTGCCGGCAGGTCGCGCACCACGGTCCAACCACTGGCCAACGGCAGGGTGCGAAACCGCCCACGGCCCCGGCCGAGCCGCCCGAGCGCACGGCTGGCGAGTCCGACGAGCGCATGGTAGAGGGCCGGACGCTTCGCCACCCAGACCCACAAGGACAAACCCGCGCGGTACATCGGCGGGTTGAGTTTCTGGCTAAATTCCCGTTCCCGCCAGTGCCGCATCATCTTTGGCAACGGGATCTTTACCGGACATACGTTCTCGCACTGCCCGCAAAAGGTCGAGGCGTTCGGCAGATGCCGGGCGTCCGCGATACCAATCAGGCTCGGCGTCAGCACCGCTCCCATTGGGCCGGAATAGACCCAGCCATAGGCGTGACCACCAACAGCGGCATAGACCGGACAATGGTTCATGCACGCCGAGCATCGGATGCACCGGAGCATCTCCTGGAACTCGCCGCCCAACAGAGTGCTGCGGCCGTTGTCGAGCAACACGACATGATATTGTTCCGGCCCGTCGCGATCGCCCGGCCGCCGCGGGCCGGTCGACACCGTCGTATAGGACGAGAACTCTTGGCCGGTCGCCGAACGCGCCAAGAGGCGCAGCAACGTCGCCGCATCCTCAAGCGTCGGCACGAGCTTCTCCAGGCTCGTTATGACGATGTGGACGCGCGGCAGTGTCTGGGTCAGGTCGCCATTGCCCTCGTTGGTAACGATGATGCTCGACCCGGTCTCGGCGACCAGGAAATTGGCGCCGGTAATGCCGACATCGGCGGCGAGAAAACGTGGGCGCAGTACCGCCCGCGCCTCGTCGCATAGCTGGCGCGCCTCGGCGAGTGAGCGTTCCGGGTCGAGCGCGCGATGGTCGGCGCGGAACGTGGCGGCGACCTGCTCCTTCATCAGATGGATCGCCGGCGCGATCAGATGGCTCGGCGGCTCGTGACGAAGCTGGATGATGTACTCGCCGAGGTCGGTCTCGACTGGGGTAATGCCATTCTCCTCGAGGCATTCGTTCAGCCCGACTTCCTCGGCGATCATCGGCTTGCCCTTGGTGACGATCTTGGCGTCGACCGAACGGCAGATCTGGAGCACGGCGGCGCGGGCCTCATCGGGTGTCCGGGCCCAGTGGACCTGCCCACCAGAGGCGAGGACCTTCCCTTCGAAGAGCTCGAGGTAGAAGTCGAGATGCTCTAGCGTGTGGTTCTTGATCGACTTGCCGATTTCGCGCAAAGCCTCGAACTCGGGGAGTCGCCCGACAGCGAGACGGCGGCGCTCGGGAAACCCGCTCTGCATTAGCGCGAGAGCCCGCTGCAAGATCGGGTTGGCGAGGCCAGCGCGGGCATTCGCTTCGAATGTGCGGCTGGTGGGGAGCATGTCGTTACTGCGGAGCGCCGATCGGCGGAGCTTCCTCGGTCATGCCGGCGAGCACTTCGGCGACGTGACGGACTTCGATCCGCCGGTTATGGCGATGGAGCTTGCCGGCGATGTTCAGTAGGCAGCCGAGGTCCCCCGCCAGGACCGCCTCGGCGCCGGTGGCGGCGATGTCGGCCTCTTTGTCGCTGACCATCTTGTCCGAGATGTCCGGGTATTTGACGCAAAAAGTGCCGCCGAAGCCACAGCACACCTCGGCCCCAGACATCTCTCTGAGCCTGAGCCCGTCAACCGATGCCAATAGGCGGCGCGGCTGATCCTTGACCCCCAACTCGCGCAATCCCGAGCAGGCGTCATGATAGGTGACCTCACGCTGCCAGCGGGCTGCGACCGTCTGCATCCCGCACACGTCGACGAGAAACGAGACGAGCTCCCAGCTGCGTGCGGCGAGTTCTTCCGCCCGCGGCAAGACAGCAGGATTATCGGTAAACAGTTCCGGATAATGCCGTCCTAGCATCCCGGCGCACGAGCCCGAAGGGGCGACGACATAGTCATAGCCCTCGAAGGCGTCGATCATCTGCACAGCAATCCCCTTCGCGCCAGCGCGGTCGCCCGAATTGTAGGCTGGCTGGCCGCAGCAAGTCTGCGCGCGCGGTACTTCGACCGTGCAGCCCGCCTTCTCGAGCAGATGCACGGCGGCAAGACCGACCGTTGGCCGGAAGAAATCCACTAGGCAGGTCACAAAGAGGGCTACACGCATCGGCGTCTGGCCATCATCGGCGGCAGCTGAAGCGGCTTACGCCCGGGTGCGCCTCCGGTCCGGCCTAGCCGTTTCCCTGATATTTCCCTCATCGGTTGGCAAATCGCCAAATCTGTCCCTGTTCCATCGACCTGCTTTCCCGCTCGACGCGCCCGGTTTCACTGATCGGTAGAATAGGCAAATTCGAATACAATTGTGTGATTCGACGATGGGTCCGGCTGGATGACCCAACCGTTTGGCCGGTGATTTGTCGATTTCTCTGTATCCCGGTCATCGAGAATTTAGCGAGAGACGACCCGCTATATTGCGCGGCAACAGCAGGTAATAACGGCCGCGCGCGTTCATCGCACCGGCGCGCGACGCTGCGGCGCTGCCCGTACCCCAGAATAGATCGCCACGCACGGGACCTTTGATAGCACCCCCGGTATCCTGCGCCACGACGAGGCGCCGGATGCTCTCGGCCGATGCGAAACGTTCGTCTGCCTCGACCCAGATCGGGATGCCGAGTGCTATGAAGGCACGGTCGACCGCGATGCTCCGCTCCGCACTCAGCACGACCTTTTCGGCACCGAGCGGGCCATCACCTGGCAGTTCGCGAAAAAAGACATAGGACGGGTTCTCGCGGCGCAGCGCGGCGCCTGCCGCCGGGTGCTGATTCATCCAATCACGGATCGTCATCATGGTCGCTTTGGAACGCGGGACGACACCCCGCTCGACCAGCAGCCGCCCGATCGGTACGTAGGGTTGCCCGTTCTGCCCGTCATAGCCGACACGCGCCGTGCCGCCATTTCGCAGCCGAACCCTGCCCGAACCTTGGATCTCGAGAAAAAACGCGTCGATCGGGTCGTCGACCCAGAGAAGTTCGAGCCCAAGCCCGGAGAGCACGCCATCTTCAATCTCGGCTCGGGAATAACGGGTGGCCGCGCCAAGCTCGGATGGCCGCCGGTAGATCGGTGTCTGGTAACGCCCCTGACGCTGCCGCGAACCGTTCAGCTCGATCTCGTAATATCCGGTGAACAGGCCTTCGCTTGCGCCGTAATCGGCGACAGAAAGCGGAATGAAGAAGATCTCGAAGAACCGGCGCGCCGCGGTATCGTCTTTTGGCGGCAATGCCCCGGCGGCCTCACACAGCTCTCGCCAGAGGCCGACCCGTCCGTAATCTGCAACCATCGGCCCTGCGTCAAGCGGCGCTGCATCCGGCAGAGTCAAGAACCGGCCACATGATTTCAGAAAAGCCGGGATCGCCGCTGCAAGCCTATCATCAGCCCACCCCTGAAGCTGGGAGAAGGTCGCAGGCTCAAGCGTAAACCGCGCGGGACCCCTATCGCGGCCGAGGCCTACCATCAGAAGCGTCAGAAGGGCAAATGCCGCAGCGCGCCGAAGGTGCTTACGCCCAGCGCGCGTCGTGTGTTCAACCGCTGCTGGTTGCGATAAGGACCCAGTTCGGGTCGGCGGATCGAGTATCGCGCGCGAAGGTCCAGTAATCGGTCTTTTCGACTGGCTGCCCGGGAGCGCCATCGACGATACTTTCATCCATAGCTCGCGTCACATTGATCTGGTGTGAGACCAGCTTGAGCGTTATCTGCGCCGTGCGGCCGGCAAGCTCTGCCTCGATGATGTCTACGCTGTCGAGCTTTTCGATTTGCGTCTCGAGTGTCTCCCTGGCGGCAACGCGCTCGTCGATCGCCATGGCGAAACGCCGAAAAACCTCGTCGCTCAGCAATGGCCGCAACTCTGTCTTGTCGCCTTTTGCAAAGGAAGAGACGATCATCTCGAAAGCGGTACGCGCACCCTCGATGAAATGCGCGGGATCAAAACTCGGATCAGCACGCCGAATTCGGTTTAGGCCGTCGGCGACCACATCGCCAGGGGGCTCGTCAGCGGCTGGCCTGGCGACGCGCTTGTCCGGCTCAACCAGCGCCGCTACGTTGTCGGCGGCAGGTGCCGAACGCCGCGGGAAGAGGTCGCGGCGCCGCTCGTTTCCTGTTCGCCGACCGAGAACGCTGCGCAGCCGGAGAAGCAAGAACCCGGCGACCATCGCGAACAGGATGATGTCGAAATATTGAAACTCGCTCATTGCCTTGCGTGCCCCGTCGCTGTCCTGGGAGCACCGGGACCCGGCCCTCACATCGACTCCAGGTCAAATAGGGCGCCGGTAGCGCCACGACAAGCACGGGTCATGCAGGCCAAATGCGACCGACCATCGGGATGATTTTGATCCGTCATAGGAAAATAGAAGGCTTGGTCCGGGATCGCTGTGGTCACACATTCGGGGTTCATCACGGCCGTCACCGGGCTCGAGGTGCCGAACGCCGCGGCGTTGGGGACCCCTCAGGCCCCATCCCGGAGCGGAACCGCTTTATGCACCGGGTGCAGGGTGAGCCCTGCTGACAGGCGCTGACAGGAGATCCTTATGGCGGAAGAGACGACAGGTAACGGCACAGGCGGCGCACCGACGACGAACCCTTCTGAGCCGCACCAGCTGATCCTGAACGCCCAATACATCAAGGATCTGTCGTTTGAAAATCCGCGAGCACCACAGAGTCTGATCCAACCGACCGCCCAGCCGGAGGTCGAAATCAACGTCGATGTGAAGGCACGCAACCTCGGCCCAGAAGTTTTCGAGGTGGTTTTGACCATCAATGCAACGGCACGGGCGCAGGGCGAGCCGGTGTTCTTGGTCGAACTTGCCTATGGATCCGTCGTCTCGGTCAAAAACGCGCCTGCGGAGTTGATCCCGGCGCTGGTCTTGGTTGAAACACCGCGAATCGTCTTCCCGTTCGCGCGCGCCGTCATCGCTAATGCGACGCGCGACGGTGGATTTCCACCTTTGATGATCAATCCGATCGATTTCGCCGAGTTGTTGCGCCGGCAGCAAGCGGATGCGCAAGCCCTCGGGTCGACCAGCACCGCACTCGTCTAAAGCTCACCCCTCGGCGAGCCAGAGGGGCTCGCTGATCGTTTTGAGCATCGCCAGGTGGGCGGCAAGTTCTTCTGCCGAGGGAGCATGTGGCCGCGGTACGTGTGCGACCCGTGCGACATCGGGTGCGAGCGCCGCCGGAAGTGCAAAATCGAGCCCGGGCTGACGCCCGCCAAGCAACTCGAGGTAGACAGCTGCTAATAGACCGCAATCGATCTCCGCCCCATGCTCGATACGACCCGAAAGGTCGATGGCAAAGCGGCGACACAACGCGTCGAGGCTTGCCGGTGATCCAGGGAAGCGGCGGCGCGCCATTGCCAGCGTGTCGACATAACCGGATGTGATCGGTTCCCGTTGCAGACGCGCTAGTTCGGCGTTCAGAAAGGCCAAGTCAAACTCGGCGTTATGGATCACCAAGAGGTCCGCACCGATGAATTCGAGGAGCTCGTCCAAAACTGCTGCAAACGGTAGCTGGCGAGCGAGGAATTCAGCGGTCAGGCCGTGGACGGTGAGAGCATCCTCCGGCATGTCGCGCTCAGGATTGACGTATCGGTGAAAACTCCGACCGGTCGGGATATGGTGGACCAGCTCGATGCACGCGATCTCGACGATCCGATGTCCATCGTGCGGATCGAGACCGGTCGTTTCGGTATCTAAGACGATTTCACGCATTCGCCCTGCTTCGGCGCTTTCGGTACGAGCACAGGCTCTGCCGAGTAATCGGCAGCCTCTCGGCGCGGAGGAGTCTGACGACTGCGCGCAACCGCCGCAAGCTCAGGGCTCGACTCAAACCGGTCGGAACGACGAAATCAGCGCGCCGCCGTTTCTCGTAATCCGGCATCTGATTACTCAAGATCGCTGCCAAGCGTCCCTCTGTCATGCCGGGTCGCCGCAATACCCGTTGCCGCTGCACGAATCGAGGGGCAGAAACGACGAGTACATAATCACACCGCCGTTCGCGGCCGCTCTCGAAGAGAAGCGGGATATCGAGCACGACGATCGGTTCTCTCCGCGCGCGGGCAAAAGCAAGAAATCGCTTTTCGAACCCCTCGACCATGGGGTGAATGATACGCTCAAGCCGGGAGAGCGCCTCAGAATCAGAGAAGACGCGCTGCCCAAGAAGGGAGCGATCAATCCCGCCTTTCGCCGTGCGAACGCCGCAAAACGCCGCTGCTACCGGTTCTACCGCGGTGCCGCCTGGTGCCAACAGCCGATGCACCACGCGATCGGCATCGAACAAGGGGACCCGGAGCCGTTGCAGGGTCGCCGCTGCGGTGCTCTTGCCCATGCCGATCGAGCCGGTGAGGCCGAGAATGATCACCGCGCCGGCGCCAAAGTCGCAAAGATTGCCGCACGCAGCTCATGGGTTACCTGCACCGGCGTGCCGAACCAAGCTTCAAATCCGGGTCGGCCTTGGTGCAGCAGCATGCCGAGGCCATCGACGACCGGGTGACCGCGCTGTCGTGCAGCGGCAAGCAGCTCTGTTTCGAGTGGCACGTAGACAATGTCGACGACCGGCGTTGATGGCGGCAATGACGAAAGATCGAGCATCAGCGCCGGCTCTCCCGCCATACCGAGGCTAGTTGCGTTTACGAGAAGCCCGGCGTGTCGCAAGGCAGCACCGACCTCCCGCCATGTATGAATCGTAATCCTCGTTTCCGGCATCGCGAGGTCATCTGCAACCGCCTCGGCTCGAGCGAGCGTCCGATTGACGATGCGAATCTCGCTAACGCCGACATCGGTGAGAGCGGCGACAACGGCTCGGGCCGCGCCCCCGGCGCCGAGGATCGCTGCCGGGCCTGCCGCGGCTTTCCAGGCTGGCACCGCGTCGCGCAAGTTCTCACAAAACCCGAAAGCGTCCGTGTTGCGCCCTTCAAGGCTGCCATGCGGTCCGACCACGATCGTGTTTACCGCGCCGATCCGCCGCGCCATCGGCTCGATGTGGTCGACCAGAGAGAGCGCCGCTTGCTTGTGCGGAATCGTCAGATTACATCCCCGAAAGCCGAGAATTGGCAGCGCACGAAGCGCCTGCTCGATATGCTGTGGTCGCACTGGCAGCGGTAAATAGGCGCCATCTATGCCGGTCTCGTCGAGCCAGAAGCCGTGAAGCGCCGGCGAGCGCGAATGGGTTACCGGCCATCCCATGATGCCGGCGAGACGCGTCCTTCCGGTGATCCTCACGCGGTTGTGGACCGTAATGGCGGTTGACTATGAAGTGAGCGCGTCGCGGGTGCGCAAAAAGCTGAAGAGCTCGAGCAGCGGCAGCCCAAGAATCGCAAAATAGTCGCCCTGGATATCTGCAAAGAGCTGGATCCCTCTTCCCTCGAGCCTATAGCCCCCGACAGACCCGAGAATCGCGTCATGTTCGGCACCGAGATAGACATCAAGAAACGCGTCGCTGAAGTGCCGCATGGTCAGCTTCGCCGAGCTTATGGTATGCCATATTCGAGCTGCCTCGCGAACCACGCAGACGGCGGTGATGAGCTCGTGGGTTCTGCCGCGCAGCGCCTGTAGCTGAGCACGGGCATCACCGAGATCTGCGGCCTTGTTAAACCATACGCTGCCGCATACAAGAATCTGGTCGGCGCCGACAACCAACGCGTGTTGGTGGTGTCCCGCAACCTCCTGTGCCTTGGCCTCCGCGAGGGCAAGCGCACAGTCGGCAGCAGGCCTCCGATCGACCGCAAAAATGCGCTTGATCGACTGTTCATCCACTGATGCGGGTTCGACGCGTACCTTGAGGCCGGCGGCAGCAAGCAGCTCCTTCCGGGCGGGACTTGCGGAGGCGAGGATCAAAGGCTCATCCATCCGCGCCCTGCCGTCGTGACAACAATTTCATAATCGCCGCAGCGGTCTCCTCGATCGAGCGACGTGTCACATCGATGACCGGCCAACGTCTCTCAACAAAGATACGCCGTGCCTCGCGCACCTCACTCCGCACCGCCTCGATATCAGTATACTCGGTGGAGTGGTCATGATGCAGTACATCCAAGCGGTTACGGCGTAGCTGAATCAACCGCTCCGGGTCATTGGTAAGGCCGACGATTAGCGGGTGCTTTGCTGCAAGCAGCTCGGGGGGCAGCGGCACCCCCGGTACGAACGGCACGTTTGCCGCTTTGATGCTACGGTTGGCGAGATATAGACAGGTCGGAGTCTTCGACGTGCGCGACACACCGACAAGGCAGACATCGGCGTCATCGAGGCCCCAGCTTGATTGCCCGTCATCATGGTTGAGGGCAAAGGTCATCGCATCGATTCTGGCGAAATACTCGTTGTCGAGGAGGTGTTGCTTACCCGGCAACCCTCGGCTCTGGCGACCGAGATAGGAGGCCAACGCCCCGATAACCGGATCGAGGACCGGGATCGCCGGCACCTGAATCCTTCGGCAGCCTTCTTGTAGCAACTGGCGAAGCACGTCACTGACCAGGGTGAACAGAACGACACCCCGGTTCGCCTCGACCCCGGCAATGACCCGATCAATTTGACTGCGCGTCCGGACCATGCTCCAGACATGCTCGACCGGCTGCGCCCCGTCGAACTGCACAAGGCAGGCTCTGGCAACCGAATGCACGGTTTCTCCGGTGGAATCAGAGACGAGATGAAGATGAAATCGAGTCACAGCACGCAAAGCCACGATGACTGAGTTGTCCCGGCCATGCTGTGTATCATTCGATGATCACCAGCGTAAAACCTTCCATTTTGTTCCCGGTCTAGAATTATCTCCCGCTTTTCATCGACCATTCCCCGTTGTTCCATATTCGACTGAAATTTTTCCGATCGGGAAACATTTTGGATAACTCCGAGCCCGCCCTTCGCCATCCCCGCTTTTCGCTTCTTTCACAACCATTAGGTTCCTCTCGTTCGGGACAGAGTCACCAGTCTTGCGCACAGTGAAGCCGAATTTCGGCCCGCTGCCTTCCGATCTGGGTATAACCTTCGAATAATCTCAATCCCCGGGACTCACAGCGATCATCAACCTACCTCCTCCATTGAACCTATATACTAGGTAGAGGAAGGGTTAGCGATGCCGATCGGCCAAAACAAACCCCTTGTGCGCGCTCTTGCGGGAGAATCAATCACGCCACCGCCTTGGTGGTTGATGCGGCAGGCCGGTCGCTACCTGCCCGAGTACCGAGCGACTCGTGTAAAAGCCAACGATTTTGTCGAGATGTGCCTAACCCCGGCAATTGCCGCCGAACTAACATTGCAGCCAGTACGACGCTATCGCATGGACGGAGCAATCTTGTTCTCCGACATTCTGATGCTTCCTTATGCGCTCGGACAAGCACTCACTTTTCGGGAGAGGGAGGGGCCAATCCTTGAACCGATCGAAAACCATGCCGGCATCGGCCGTCTCAAACTCGGTCAAATTATGTCGCATCTTGAGCCGGTCTTCGATGCGGTTCGCCGCGTTGCCGAAGCGCTCGACACCCGGACGACGCTGATCGGTTTTGCAGGCTCGCCGTGGACCGTCGCCACCTACATGGTAGAAGGTAGGACGAGCAGAGAATTTCGGCAGGTCAAGAGCTGGGCCTATCGCGATGCCAAAGGGTTCGGTGCCCTGATCGATCTTCTGGTCGAGGGCACCGTCGACTTTCTCGCTGCCCAGATGGCGGCAGGTGCCGAGGTCGTGCAACTCTTTGATAGTTGGGCAGGCATCCTCCCTGAGCCTGCATTCGGGCGCTGGGTGATCGAACCCACGAGGCGCATCGTTGCGGCATTGAAACGCCGGTTTCCTGATCATCCGATCATTGGTTTTCCCCGCGGCGCAGGTCTGCTCTACGAGCGGTACATTACGGAGACCGGGATCGATGGCGTCGGTCTCGATACCATGGTGCCTGCCGGCTACGCCCGCGCGCAGCTTCAACAGCTTGCTACGATTCAGGGCAATCTCGATCCAGTGCTGCTAATCGCCGGTGGCGCCGCTCTCGAAACTGCGGTCAAAGAGCTTTGCCGGATGCTTGGCGGTGGCCCCTTCGTGTTCAACCTGGGGCATGGCGTACTGCCCGAAACGCCGCCGGAGAATGTTGAAACGCTCGCCACCCTGCTCGCGGGATCGAACGCCGCTTAATATGACGCGAGTGGCGGTCGTATTGATGAACCTTGGCGGGCCGGATTCGCTGGCGGCGGTTAAACCTTTTCTCGTCAATCTGTTCAGCGACCCGGCCATTATCGGCCTACCGGGGTTCCTGCGGTTGCCATTGGCTCGCTTTGTCGCATGGCGCCGCGCTCCTGTGGCACACGACATCTATGTCCGTCTAGGCGGGCGATCGCCGTTGCTTGCCAACACCGAGGCGCAGGCGCGGGCGCTTGAGGCGGCGCTCGGACCGGGGCATCGCTGCTTTGTTACCATGCGTTATTGGCATCCGCTGGGCGCAGAGACAGCACGCGAGGTGGCAGAATGGGCTCCGGACGAGATCGTCTGCTTACCGCTCTATCCGCAGTACTCGACGACGACAACCGCCTCCTCACTCGCTGCGTGGCAGAGCGCAGCCGCACAGCAGGGGTTGACCCGCCCGACGCACATGATCCGTTGCTATCCTTGCGAGCAAGGGCTGGTCGAGGCGATTGCGGGACTTGTCAGACCAGCGCTGGAGGCGGTGTCGAGCAGCGGAAAGCCTTCTCGCCTGCTCCTCACCGCACATGGCCTGCCGAAGAAGATCGTGCGCCGTGGCGACCCCTATCCCGATCAGGTAGGACGTACCGCAGCGGCGGTCGTCGGTGCGCTTGGTTGGGCGGGACTCGATTGGCGCGTTTGCTATCAGAGCCGCGTTGGGCCGCTCGAATGGATCGGTCCTTACACCGACGAGGAGATCAGGCGCGCCGGTAAGGACGGTGTTGCACTGGTCGTGGTACCGATCTCTTTCGTATCCGAGCATTCGGAAACACTCGTCGAGCTCGATCTCGATTACCGCCGTCTCGCCGAGATCGCGGGAGTGCCGTCTTATCGCCGCGTCGCGACGGTCGGCGTCGACCGCAGTTTTATCGGATCGCTCGCAACGCTCGTGAACCGAGCGCTCGCCGGATCCGTGGTGTGAGTGCTTGGCTAATCGCCGCGTATCCGTGGATCAAGTCGCTTCACATTGTGAGTATGGTTGCCTGGATGGCGGGGCTGCTCTACCTGCCACGGCTCTACGTCTACCATTCGATGGCGCCGGTGGGCTCGGACCGGTCGGAGATCTTCAAAATCATGGAACGTCGCCTCCAACGGGGAATCATGACGCCGGCGATGATCGCGACCTTGGGTTTCGGGTTGGTGCTGGCGGGCACCCCGGGGCGCGTCGATTGGCGGATGGGGTGGATCTGGGCAAAACTAGCTCTCGTCGTGGCGCTGGGCGCATTTCACTACGCGCTCTCGCGCTGGCGCGATGCCTTCAGCACCAATAGCAATATACATTCGACGCGATTTTTTCGGATCGTCAACGAGCTGCCGACGTTAGTGTTGATCGGTATCGTGCTCCTCGTGGTGGTCAAGCCGTTCTGATCGGAAACGCGGTCCAGTCAGGATACGGGAGTCTTGTAATTGTGTTTGACTTGCATATCTCTTTTGGCTAAGGGGATCGCTGTACCGGTAACCGGTTCTTCGCGCCTTTCCCTGACAATCCCCGCTCGACCCAGCCTGCTCGAGTCATCCTCTGCAGGTCTCCCTTGGACGGGCGATCCATGTCTCACCTGACGTAAATCCCGATGAATCTCCAGGAATTGAAACGTAAAACCCCTGCAGAACTTTTGGCCTTTGCCGAAGAGCTGCAAATCGAGAATGCCTCATCGCTGCGCAAGCAGGATATGCTGTTCGCAATTCTGAAACAGCTTGCCGAGAACGATGTACCGATATACGGGGACGGCGTACTCGAAGTGCTGTCAGACGGGTTTGGTTTTTTAAGGTCCGCCGAAGCTAATTACTTGGCCGGCCCCGATGACATCTATGTCAGTCCGAGCCAGGTGCGGCGCTTCGGACTGCGCACAGGCGACACGGTCGAAGGGCAGATCCGGTCGCCGCGCGATGGCGAGCGCTACTTTGCATTACTCAAAGTCAACGAGATCAATTTCGACGAACCCGATCGCCTGCGCCAACGGATCAACTTCGACAATCTGACGCCCCTCTACCCCGAAGAGAAACTGCAGCTCGAATTTGATGATTCGACCCGTAAGGATCTGACAACCCGGGTCATCGACCTGATCACGCCGCTCGGCAAGGGCCAGCGCGCGATCATCGTATCACCGCCGCGCGCCGGCAAGACGGTGATGTTGCAGAATATCGCGCACGCGATCGCCGCCAATCACCCCGAGGTTTATCTGATCGTTCTGCTAATCGACGAGCGGCCGGAAGAGGTCACCGACATGGCTCGCTCGGTGCGCGGCGAAGTCATCAGCTCGACCTTCGACGAACCTGCTCAGCGGCATGTCCAAGTCGCCGAGATGGTGATCGAGAAATCCAAGCGAATCGTCGAGCATAAGCGAGACGTCGTCATATTGCTCGACTCGATCACCCGCCTCGCACGAGCCTATAACACGGTCGTACCCTCATCCGGCAAGGTGCTGACTGGGGGTGTCGACGCGAACGCGCTGCAGCGGCCGAAGCGCTTCTTTGGCGCCGCACGCAACATCGAAGAGGGCGGCTCGCTGACGATCATCGCGACCGCGCTGATCGATACCGGTTCGCGGATGGACGAGGTGATCTTCGAAGAGTTCAAAGGTACGGGCAATTCGGAAATCGTGCTTGATCGCAAGGTCGCCGATAAGCGCACCTTCCCGTCGATCGACATCACCAAATCCGGGACCCGCAAGGAGGAGTTGCTGGTCGATCGCGGCGTCTTGTCCAAGATGTGGGTGCTGCGCCGCGTGCTGACGCCGATGGGCACGGTCGACGGGCTCGAATTCCTGATCAACAAGCTCAAGGAATCGAAGAGCAACTCCGAGTTCTTCGATGCGATGAATACTTAGCGCGAGGATTCGCGTCGTCCCGCGGGCCTTCAGCCCACGGACTAGGTTCCGTGGGGGAGGCCGGGACCCAGGGCCGCTGTGGATACCGGCCGGAGTTTATCCTCGGGCCGCGCGCAACGCGGACCCGTGGGCCGGTATGACGAAGAAGTAACAGAGCGTTCTATACGGTTAGCACCGTCTGTCCCGTGGTCTTGCGGCCTTCGAGGTCACAGTGGGCACGGGCAGCTTCGCGCAGCGGATAGGTCTGGTTGATCGCGATCTTCACCGCGCCGCTCTGCACCACCTCGAAGAGTTCGCGCGATGCCGTGAGCAGGTCCTCCCGCGTTGCCGTATAGTTCACCAGGGTCGGGCGGGTCAGGAACAGCGAACCCTTGGCTGAAAGAATGCCGATGTCGACCGGTCCGATCGCTCCCGAGGACTGGCCGAACGATACCATCAGTCCGAGCGGCGCCAGACAGTCGAGCGACTTGTAGAAGGTGTCCTTGCCAACAGAATCATAGACCACCGGCAGCTTCTTTCCTCGGGTCAACTCGCTAACCGTGGCAACGAAATCCT
>JAFAHQ010000334.1 GCA_019237135.1 Alphaproteobacteria bacterium | reverse complement strand
GGTGATCGCGTGCAGGCTGACCGGCATCTTGAGCTCCTGTGCGGCCGCCCAGAACGGATCGTAGATGTCCGAGCTGTAGGGCTGGCTCTCGGGCGGCGAGCACCAGATCATCGCCCCCTTGAGGCCCATCTTGGCGCAGCGCTCGAGCTCGCGGGCACCGGCCTTCGGGTCGTACAACGAGATCATCGGCAGCCCGGCCATGTGCTTCCGGTCATAGCTGACGAATTCGGCGAGCCAATCGTTGTAGACGCGGAAGCAGTCGGCCTGCAGTGCGGGATCTTTCAGCCAAAAGATGCGAAAGCCGAGCGTCGTGTAGAGCACGTCCGCCTCGACCCCGTCGAGCGCGTTGTCCTTGGCCCGTTCGGCCGGATCCCAGCCACCGGGGCGGGCATCCGCGTAGGTCGCCTTGGTCAGAAATTCCTTCAGCTCTTCCGGGCTCTTGCCGGCACCAAGACCAATGCCGATCGGGTGGGGCGCAAAGCCCTCGTAATGAAAATAGGCGCCTTCCTTGCCGGGCGGGTTGACCATCAGCTGCGGCGCCCGCTCGCGGTACTTTGCCTCGACGCGCGTCTTCCACAAATCCGGCGGTTCGCTGACGTGTGAGTCAGCAGAGATCAATTTGTATTCGGGCATATCCGACCTCCTCCCCAAAAACCCGTAGCCGCTTCCAGCCGCCGCGTCCGCGTCGCGGGTTCGGATGCTGATTGATACCCGAGCTCCCGCGGTCAAGTCCAGCCTGCGGGCTGAACTTGGCTCGTTCGGTTTTCGAGCCCGGCGCATCCCTGTTTAGCCCGGCGCACCCCTATAAAGAACCGGCATCAACCTCGCGGCTGAAATTGCAATGTCCTGGCTCTCCTACTCGTCCTTGGTCCCGCCGAATGTTTTCATATTGTTGACAGCCATTGGGGTCGCCCTTGCCTGGCGCTGGACCCGGCTCGGTCTCGTCATCGCAACATTCGGCGGCGCCCTTCTCTACCTTGCCTCGATGCCGGTCGTAGCGGGTCATTTGGTCGGGACAGTAAAGGACCTCGCCCAGGCGATACCGATCCTGCCGTCCGATGCGCCGCCTGGGGCGATCATCGTGCTGTCGGCCGACTACCGGAGAAGCGATCCTCCCAACCAGTCATATACGGTGGGACCGCTGACTCTCGAACGCCTCGCCGAGGCGGCACGAGAAGAGCGCCGTCTCGGACTGCCGGTGCTGGTCAGTGGCGGTCGGCCGGAAGGGGTCGAAGAATCCCTTGCCGAAATGATGAGCACGGTGCTGCAAGACGATTTTCGGGTGCCCGTGCGTTGGCGCGAGGATCGTTCGCTAAACACCTTTGAGAACGCCGCCTTCTCGGCGGACATCCTGCGCCGGGCCGGCGTGCCGTCTGCGCTGCTGATCACCCATTGCCGGGACATGGCGCGAGCCCTCTGGTCGTTTCACGCCGTCGGCTACCCGGTGATCCCGGCCATCTGTTCCCGTCAGCAAGGCACTGGCCCGGGACGAAGCAACGACGACGAACCTCTCTTTGCGAGCGACTTCTTCCCGCAAGTTCCCGCTCTGCTCGTCAGCTATCGCGCGCTCCACGAGCTGATCGGTTTGGCGTGGTATCAATATCGGTATCGTGACGGGAAAGCCGATCTAAGCGCGGCGGGGCCTTAGCCCCTCAGATGCGGCATCACCTCGGCGGCGAAGAGGTCCATGTTCCGCCGCGTCAGCTCGTCGGAAAGGATGCCAAACTGGAGGAGCGCCACGAGGATGCCAAAGCCGGTGCGCTCGCGCATCCTCTCGATCCCCTCGAGCACAGTCCGCGGGGCGCCGATCAGCGCGGTGCCGCTCTCGATCAGACCTTCGGCGGTGGCCTTGCCGCCGCCCAGCGCGGTGCGGCTCTTGACGAAGTTTTTCATCGAGCCGATCGAGGTGTAGCCGGGCGGCATCAGCATCTCGAAGCTCTGGCGCAGGAAGTCGTTGAACAAGGTCTCGACCGCCCGCCCCGCCTCCTGCCGCGCGCGTTCGTCGGTCTCGGCGACATAGATCGGGCAGGCCCAGCCGAGTTGATCCGCCGCGGCCTCGTAGCCATATCGTCGCGCCTGCTCGCGATAGGTGTTGTGATAGCGCGCGACGAGGTCGGCTGAAGAAAAGGTTACCAGAAACGGATATCTGCGCTCGGGATCGGCAGCCCAGGCGACCGTCTCGCTCGACCCCTGCGACGGGATCCACACCGGCGGGTGCGGGATCTGGTAAGGCCTCGGCCAGAGGTTGACGTAGCGCAGGCTGAAATGGTCGCCGTCGAAGGCGAAGGGGCCGGGCTCGGTCCACGCCCTGATGATCAGATCGTGCGCCTCGTGGAAGCGCTCGTGCGAGAAGTAGGGGTTGGTGCCCGAAGAATGGTATTCCGAGCCGATGCCACGCACGAAGCCGGCGATGATGCGGCCTTTCGACATGACGTCGAGCATCGCGAATTCTTCGGCGATGTAGATCGGGTTGTTCACCAATGGCAGCGCGCGGCCAAGGATCGCGATCTTGATCGTCTTGGTGCGCTGGATCAGCGCACTGGCGATCAGGTTGGGGGCCGGCATCAAGCCATAGGCGGTCTGGTGGTGCTCGTTGACGCCGATCGCATCAAAGCCGAGTTCCTCGGCATAGACGAGCGCGTCGATGTGGCGCGCGTATTCGTCCGCACCCTTGACCGGGTCGTAGAGCCGGTTCGGCAATACCACCCAGGGCGAGCGGTGCTTTGCCGCCTCGACGAGGTCGAGCGGCCGGTATGGCATCAGGTGGAAGGAGACGAGTTGCATCACGCGGCTCCCTCCAGAAAGTCGAGGACATGGCGCGCGACGAACGGGGCCTGCTCGACATGCGGGAGATGCCCGCAGCCCTCGGCCATCACGAGGCGCGCGTCCGGCAGGCGCTCGCGCCAAAGCGCAGCATTGGCCGGCGGCATGATCTTGTCATCATCGCCCCAGACGACGAGCGCCGGCAATTTGATGCGGTGCAGCCACTTCTCGAGATCGGGATTGAACCAGCGCGGCTGCCAGCCGAGCTTCGTCACCGTGAACCGGTTTCGCAGCATCACGTCCATCTGCGCCTCGGTGGGCGACAGTGCCAGGATGCGGTTGGCAAAGGACTGGTCGTGATAAAGGTTGCGCACCGCCTCCTCGGGTCCACAGATGAAGTTGTCGCCGCACGCCACACCCTTGACGCGGATGCCGGCCGGTGCGAGCTGGACGAGGCTCCGAAAGCGCGAGCGGTCGCGGATCAGGATCTCGGCGGCGAGCCAGCCGCCGAGCGAGTTGCCGATCAGATGGATCCGGTCGAGCCCGGCCTCCTCGACCAAGTCGAGGTAGAACATCGCAAGGTCCGACATCGAGGTGATCCA
>JAFAHQ010000304.1 GCA_019237135.1 Alphaproteobacteria bacterium | reverse complement strand
CGGCGATCTCGTCGATGCTGGCAGGAAAGCGCGGCAGTTCTTCGACCGTCACCATGTGAAGCTCGGCGGAAACTTGGCGCGCCAGCTCGATCGCTGCATCGAGAGCCTTCAGTCCACCCGGCGAGCCGTCGTTCGCCGCCAGTATCTTGGAATACATTCTACTTTCCTTCTGCGGTGACTGGAGCTGCACTGGAGCTCGTCGTGACGAGCGGCTTGAAGTCCGGCTGAAACCAGCGCTGCGCGATCAAGGTCGGCACCACCGCACTGCCGATCACGGCGGTCAAGAGGATCGTGTATTGGCGCTCGTCGATGATGTGATTGGTCAGCCCGAACAGCGCCGAAATCGACCCGAAGGTCAGCCCGGTCGACATCATCAAGGTCGTGTACATCCCCTCCTTGCGCTCGAACCGAAAGTGTCGCGTCAAGGGCCAGATGCCCGCGAATTTGGTGATCATCTTGACCGCGAGATAGATCACGATCAGCCCGGCCGCGTCGGCGATGACATCGGCGCGCACCAGCGACCCTGCCTTCAGAAAGTAGAATGGCGTCAGCACGGTGAAGGCGATCACCCGAGTCCGATGCATCAGCTCGCGGTCGGCGAGAAAGATCGGTGCGAGCACCATGCCGATCAGGTAGGCCGGCAGCACCGCTTCGCTCTTCGCGGTGTTGGCGAGCCCGCCCAGCACAAACAGAACCAGCAGCACGAATTTGATCTGCGGCTCGCTGACCCGCGAGCCGAGCCTGGCGAAGAACCACGGCGTCCAGCGCGGCAGCAGAAACAGCGCGATCAGGGTCGCCGCGGCGAAACCGAGCAGCCAGAAATTATAATTAGCGAATACCAGGCCGAGCGCCAGAACGGTTCCGATATCGTTGATAAAGCATGCGGCTAGAATGATTTTGCCGATCTCGGTCTGGTTGAACCCGGTCTCGACCATGACGGCATAGACGACGGCGACCGAGGTCGTCGAGAGCGCGATGCCGGCGATCTGGGCCTGCGCCCATGGCCAGCCGGAAATGAAATGCGCCCAGCCGAGGACGCCGAGGTAGGGTGCGAAGAAACCGACCATCCCGATCGCCATCGTCGCGCCGAAATTCCGGCGAATGACCTTTACGTCGATCTCGGCGCCCGCCAGAAAGGTCAGCAGGATCGCCCCGAAGCCTGCGAGTAGTTGACCCACGGCGTCAGGGTGAGGGTGACGAGATTGCCGGCGACCGCGCCGATGATGATCTCGAGGAGGGCGACGGAAACTGCGATCCAGGCCTGCATAGCCGCGGCGATCAGCGCCAGCCCTATCCACAGCGCAGATGCAAACCAAATGTTGTCCATCCCAAGAACCCCGTTGTTCGTCCGCCCGTGCCGACGGGCGTACCCGGATCCCGAGCGTGTCCAGGGTAAAATGAAACCCGCCGATCGGCGGGTCGTAGACTGACCCCGCCACGCATCGTCACGCAGCAGGAGTCATCAGCCCTTGCAGGCGGTTATGGGGAACTCCATCCCCTTGCGGTAGCACTCTAACCCGTGGCCGAATGCGCGATCAATAGCAACCTCCTGCCGACGCCGGTCTTTGGCATAGCGGCGGAGCCGGCCATGCCCTAGCATTGCTCCTCGACCAGCGTGGAGGGAGGAATCCGCAAATGCCCGCCGACCCTAATCGTGTGATCCTGACCGGGGAAAACCCGTTCATCCGGCTGAGCCAGACCGACGGCGGTCCGAACACGACGAATGCGAGTTTTTGGCGCATCATCACCTGCCCGGCCGGGCCGGGACACGTTCTCTATCTCCATAGCGAGCTGACCGAGAACCGCTGGCGCATCTACTCCGACAACATCGCAATGGCGCGGTGGCTGCAGTCGACGGTCCAGGGCATGCTCAATGCCGACACCGCCGATACCGCGATCCCGGTGCTCGACGCCCAATTCACGAAGTCGGGCGACCCGCACCATTTCTGGACGGAGAGCGTGGCAGCGCGCAGCGAAGAGATTGCTCTGACCTGGTATCAGATCGGCGAACCGTTGCTGATCCACACCCAGCCCAATGCGGAGCCGGATCGTAGGCCTTATGGCGTGTGCACCTTGCTTATCCCCGCGCTCGGTGCGCGCCTGACACGCAACGGCGTCCAAGCGCTGGGCCGGCCATGGCCGCGAGACCGCGAAGGAAGACCCTTCAGCACCTGCGCACTGGCCTTCTCCGAAAGCTGGACCGAACCCCGCTAGGCCCAGTGCGCTTCAAATATCGGCGTAGGCGCGAGTTTCGGCGCGGGCGCCGGGATGGGTGACGGCACCCTTCTCGGCGTTGCCGACGGTCTGCGAATAACGCCACAGACAGCCCGACTGGTGGTCGTTGCGGCGCGACTGCCACGCCCGGCGCCGGTCGGCGAGTTCAGCGTCGCTCAACGCCACGTCGATCGTGCCCTTCTGCGCGTCGATCGTAATCATGTCGCCGTTGCGGATCAGGCCGATCGGCCCGCCGACCGCCGCCTCCGGACCGACATGGCCGATGCAGAAGCCGTGCGTTGCCCCGGAGAACCGGCCATCGGTCAATAGCGCCACCCTGTCGCCGACGCCCTGGCCGTAGAGGGCAGCGGTCGTCGACAGCATCTCGCGCATGCCCGGTCCGCCGCGCGGCCCCTCATAGCGGATGACGATCACGTCGCCGTCCTTGTAGCGGCGCCTGTCGACCGCCTCAAAGGCGTCCTCCTCGCGATCAAAGCACAGCGCCGGCCCGCTGAAGCGCAGATTGGCCATGCCGGCGACTTTGACGATCGCCCCCTGCGGCGCGAGGTTGCCCTTGAGCACCATGAGCCCGCCGGTCGGCGACAATGGCGCCGAGGTCGGCCGCACGACGTCCTGCCCCTGGCGCACGACCACATTGCGCAAATTCTCGGCTACGGTCTTGCCGGTAACGGTCATGCAGTCGCCGTGCAGATAGCCGCCGTCGAGTAATGCCTTCATCAGCACCGGCACGCCGCCAATATCGTGCAGATCCTTCATCACATAGCGGCCGCCCGGCTTCAAATCGCCGATGTAGGGCGTGCGCTTGCAGATCTCGCCGAAATCGTGCAGGTCGAAATCGATGCCGACTTCGTTGGCGATCGCCGGGATGTGCAACCCGCCGTTGGTCGAACCGCCGGCCGCCGCGACGACCGTCGCTGCGTTCTCGATCGCCTTCCTGGTGACGATGTCGCGCGGTCGGATGTTCTGCCGCAACAACTCCATGACTGCCTGGCCCGAAGCCTCGGCATAAGCATCGCGCGAATCGTAGGGTGCCGGTGCACCGGCCGAGCCGGGCAAAGCGAGACCGATCGCTTCCGACACGCAGGCCATCGTGTTGGCGGTGAAGAGGCCGCCGCACGAGCCAGCCGATGGGCAGGCGGCGCATTCCAGCTCGTGCAACTCCTCGTCGGAAAGCTTGCCGACGCTGTGCGCGCCGACCCCCTCGAAGACGTCGCCAATCGTCACGTCCCGGCCCTGAAACCGGCCGGGTAGGATCGAGCCGCCATACATGAAGACCGACGGCACGTTGAGCCGCACCATCGCCATCATCAGCCCGGGCAGCGACTTGTCGCAGCCGGCGAGGCCGACGAGCGCGTCGTAGCAGTGGCCGCGCATTGATAATTCGACCGAGTCGGCAATGACCTCGCGGCTGACGAGCGACGACTTCATCCCGTCGTGCCCCATCGCGATGCCGTCGGTGACGGTGATCGTCGTGAACTCGCGCGGGGTGCCGCCGCCCGCCGCGACACCCTTTTTCACCACCTGCGCTTGGCGCGCCAGCGAGATGTTGCACGGCGCCGACTCGTTCCAGGTGGTAGCAACACCGACCAATGGCTGGGCGATCTGCTCGTCGGTCAGCCCCATCGAATAGAGAAAGGCGCGATGCGGCGCGCGCTCGGGTCCGACCGTCACGTGTCGGCTCGGCAAGCGCGACTTGTCGAAGGCGGGGCGGCGAACGTCGTCAGGCATCTGGAACCTCCGGTCGGTGGAACCATCACGCTACCGAGCCGACGGGGGTTGATCAATCCCGCCGGTCAGCGCCTACCCGGATTAGTTTGATGACATCTTGGCACCCGGTTTGACGACGACCTTTCCAACCATGCGCGGGTGAATCGAGCAGAAATACTCGTACTCTCCGGGTACCGTGAAGGTTTGGGAGAAGGTGTCATCGGTATCGAGTGCGGCGGATTTAAACTTCCCGTCCTTCTCGCGGACCGTGTGCGGACTGTCGTCAGCATTGGTCCAGGTCACCGTCGTTCCGGGTGCCACGACCAGGGTCGGCGGCGTGAAGTTAAAGTTGTCGATGCTGACGGCGGCCGAGTTGGCTGCAGCCGCGGCCTCGCCCGCCGAGGGAAGCTCGGGCGTAGCCGCGAAGAGAGCGGCGGCCAGAGCTGAGACTGCAATCTTCCAATGGGCCATTGTTCGGCCTCCTCAAGCGAGGGTAGTGTCGGTAACGGCGAGCGGGCTCTTGCCACTGACGTAGTTAACCGTGCGCACCCCCAGCACCGAATGCAACTCCGCGGCCGGGACTTTCATTGGTCCTGGTGCTGGGGCGCTTCCCGGCGCCGGCTGCGGGAATGCGGTCGATCGTGCGGTGTAGAAAGAGACGTTGTCCTCGACCTTTTGCTGGATCTGATGAATGTGACCGTTGAGCACCGTCACCGAGCCGAAGCGTTTTAGGTGGCCGAGCGCCCGTGGTGCATCCTCGGTGCCCCAACCCCACTGCTCGTAGACGGTCCATAGGGGCAAATGCGCCAGGACAACGATCGGCGTGCTCGCCGAGCGGCCGGCGAGATCCTTTTCCAGCCATTCGAGTTGCTCGTCGCCGAGCTTGGCAAGACCAGCCGATTTGAAGCCAGGCTCGAAATTGAAGACGTTGATCAGCGCGATGAAGTGCACGCCGCCGGCGTCGAAGGTGTACCAGCCTTTGCCCTGCGTCCCCTTGCCGTAGCGGTCGAGATAGAGCTTGCCGTTGTCGGCGTCGGCGACGTCGTGTTCGCCGGGGATGACATGGATCGTCTGTTTCAGCGCCTTCATCGCCTGATCGGCGTCGTCGAATTCCTTGTCCTTCGACAAATGGGTGATGTCGCCGGTGTGGATGATGAAGGCAGGCGGTGTCGGCATCGCGTTGATCTTGGCGATCGCCTCCTGGAAGGTGCCGAGCGCGTTTGGATTGGCGGGCTTGTCGAAGCCGACATGGCTGTCGCTGATCTGCAGGAAGGTCAAGCCGTTCGCCTGTGGCTCAGCTGCGGCGGCCTCGCCGAGCAGGCCAAGCGAGCGCGGCACCCCGCCGCTCACGGTCCACAACACGCCGGTACCCGCCCAGGCCATGCACTTCAATAACCCACGACGGTTGACGGTCGCCCCGGTCGATAGTTCTTTCTGATCACGATCAGCCATCTCGCTCTCCTGATTGGCGTGGTGTGTGTGACGGCAATCAGACCAACCATCCCGACGCTTTATTCCC
>JAFAHQ010000253.1 GCA_019237135.1 Alphaproteobacteria bacterium | reverse complement strand
GGCGATACCGATCAAGAGCGCGGCGACAAACGGCCCGCGGATGCTGCCGAGCCCGCCGACGGCGACCACGATCAGGAAGTAGATCAGGTTATCGAGCGCATAGCTCGGGTTGATCGACAGCAAATCGGCGCCAAGCCCGCCGCCCAGCCCGGCCAGCCCGCTGCCAAGCGCAAAGGTCAAGGTGAACAGGCGAGAGGTGTTGATCCCGACCGACTGCGCCATGCGCAGATTGTCTACCGCGGCACGGATCTGTACCCCGACACGCGTCCGTTCGAGGCCGAGCCACAGCGCCGTCACCAGCGCCGCGCCGCACAGGATCAGGAAGCTACGAAAGGCCGGAAAGCTGCGGAACCCGAGATCGACCTCGCCGGAGAGCCAACGAGGCGGGTGCATCGGCTGCGGCATTACTCCCCAGACGTAGGTCACTGCCGCGAGGGACATGAAAATAAGGCCCATCGTCAGAAGCACCTGATCGAGCTCGTCGCCGCCGTAAAGCGGCCGATACAGCAGCCGCTCGATGACGACGCTGCCGAGCGCGGTGACCAGCGCGGCGCAGAGCAGCGCCGGCGCGAACGGCACGCCGTGCCGGGCCATCAGGCTGGTCACGATATAGCCGCCGAGCATGGCAAAGACGCCGTGCGCCAGATTGACAAAGCCCATCAGCCCCATCGTCACCGACAGCCCCACCGAGACCAGGTACAGCACCATCGCAAGAGCGGTACCGTGAAATCCGATGCTGATGATGGCGGAAAGCACGTCGCTAATGTTCAAAGGGCACGCGTGTTACGTGTCGCCTCCGCGCAAGCGGGAGGTCCAGGGCAACCGTTCAAATCTCCGGGCCCTAGATTCCTGCCTCCGCAGGAATGACGAACAACTTATTGACATGGTGTGCGGCGCTATTTCTCCGGGTTCAGCTCCTTCCACGGGTCCTTGACCATCGGGATGGTCGCGATCTCGACATTGGCGGTGTGGCCGTTCACCTTCTCGGCGCGGCGGATATAGATGTTCTGCACGACATCGCGGGTCGCCGGGTCGATCTCGACCGGGCCGCGCGGGCTCTCCGGGTTCTTCCATTTCTTGAAGAACTCCATCACCTCGTCGGCAGTAAACTTGCCCCTGGTCGCCTTGATCAGGTCGAACAGTGCGGTCATGCCGTCCCAGGCGTCGACCGACAGGAAATCAGGGATGGAATTCTCGCCGTATTCCTTGTGCCAGGCCGCTACAAAGGCCTTGTTGGACGGCCGATCGCCGGCGGTCGAATAGGTGCCCGAGGTGATGATGCCAAGCGGCGTATCGCCCATATTGGGCAACGCCTCGTCCGGCAGCAGGTCCTGGGGCGCGGTGATGTTGATCCCCGCTTCGCGCACGCCCAAGTCCCGGATCGCCTTGATCAGCGCCGTCGCTTGCGGGTCGGCCGGTACGAAGAAGAAGGCGACGTCGGGCTTGGCGTCCTTGATGCGCTGCACGAACGGGATGAAGTCGGGGTTTTGCGGCGGCATGCGCACGCTGCCGACAATCTGGCCGCCGCCATCGGTGAAGCCCTTGGTGAACGAGGCTTCCGAATCATGGCCGGGGATGAAGTCGCTGACCGCGGTATAGCCCGTCTTCCAGCCCTGCTCGGCCGCCCATTTGCCGATCGGATAACCCTGCTGCCAGAGCGTGAAGCTGACGCGCGCCACATAGGGCGAAAGGCGAGGGATCTGTACCCCGGCGGAGGCGATACACAGCAGCATCGGGACTTTGGCCTCGGCGGTCAGCGGCGCGATCGCCGCGGCGACCGGCGACAGCACGACGCCCATCAGCAGCTGGACGTGCTCGCGGGCGATCAATTCCTGCGCCAGCCGCTTGCCGACCTCGGGATTCGAGGTATCGTCGCGCTTGATCAGCTCGAGCTTAATGCCTTGCGGCAGGTCCTTCTCGTGCAGCTTCAGGTACAGATCGAAAGCCTTCCCCCCCTCATCCGCCGCCTGTGCGACAAAGCCGGTGTAGCTGTTGATCAGCCCGACCTTGACGGTCTGCGCGGCCAGCGGCGCCGGCAAGCTCGCTAGAGCAACTACCAGCAGAACGATAAATTTGCGGAACATCGCGACCCTCCCCGTCCTCCCTGCTACCTTACCATGTCGGGAAGCTTGGCGCCGGGGAATCCTTCAGTAGGAGGCCCGATTGAGCGCCCAGCGTAAGGTCAGGATCAGGGCATATAGCACCGCCAGGGAAAAGATCACGATCGAGCCCCATCTCGCCCATTTCACCCAGGCATATCGGGCGCGGCCCAACGACAGCGCGCCGACGCTGACGAACAAAAGGACCGCGAGCGCCTGGAGGATCTGCATCAGGCGATCGTCAGACACCGCAATCGTTTCGAGTGTTTCGGCCGGTCTTTTACTCCAAAGACCAGTGGTATCCGACGGTCGGTGTCCGCCCAGGCCGCGGATTTGTCCCAATCATCGGGCCGGTGTACGGGGCCGGCGTTGACCCTTCTGCCGGATTTTTTAATGGTGTTTGCTTTAGCCTTTCTTCACTGACGATCTGGTTCGAAATTTCTGGAACCGAGCTGAAATTTATCGTCGCGGGAAGATCGAAGCAGTTGCGTGATTTGTCGCGGGCGCACGGTCCCGCCTCGACGGCCGTCGTAGTCCAAGCGGCCGAAAGAGCGAATGCAAAGCTGGCCGGTATCCAGACTTTCATTCAATGGCGACGATCGATGGCCCCTCCCCAGGCCAAACGTTAATGGATCGTTGACTGGAAGTCTATAGCCGGGTTGCCGGAAATCGTCACGGTGGGCGCCGAAGAGCGGCGGACAAAGCGGACGGTTCTCTTCACCGAGTCCGCAGTCTATTTTCCAGCCCTCGGCATTCGAAGGAAAGCGCCCATGCTCACATTGTATTTGTCACCGGGATCGAGTTCGATGGCGCCGCACATTGCTCTGCACGAGATCGGCGTCGATTTCGAGAGCCGATGGATCTCGTTCGCCAAGCGCGAACAATATGCGCCCGAATACCTCAAGTTGAACCCCGAAGGCAAAGTTCCGACTCTGCTCGTCGACGGGCATACGCTGACCGAGGTGGCGGCAATCCTCTACTATCTTGCCAAGCGTTTCCCTGCAGCCGCTCTGTTTCCCGAAGGAGACCTTGCCGACGAAGCGCAAATCGTCTCCTGGATGTCGTTCATCGCCTCGACGATCCATCCAGCGCGGCGGATCGGCGTCGAGCGGTGGAAAGAAGTGTTCGAGATCGCTGAAAAGCGGCTGGCACGGCAGCACTGGGCCGTCGGCGGCTATTCGATCGCCGACATCCATCTCTTCCGTCTCTTTTGGCGCTTCTTTGGTTCGGTCCACCCAGCCCGTGAAACCTACCCTGGTCTCTGCGCCCATTACGACCGGATGATGGCGCGCCGGGCGGTTCGGCGGGTTCTCGAAATCGAGAGCGCCGTCGGATATCAACTGCCGCAGTAAGCGAACACCGGCGCGACTCGTTGGCGAGGGACCGATAGTGAAGACCCGCTCGGTTATCGGCGACGCCCCCACGCGACGCGAGGACCTGCGTTTCCTGAGCGGTCGCGGCAACTATCTCGACGACCTCAGCTTCGCCGGTATGACGCACGCCGTTGTGTTGCGCTCTCCGCACGCGCACGCGGTGATTGAACGCATCGACACCGAGGAGGCCGGGAAAGCGCCGGGTGTGCTCGCCGTGCTGACGGCGGTAGACGCACGTGTCGACGGACTCAGACCATTGCGTCCTTCCGCGGAAGCGAATGCCCAGACCGGCGAGAAATTTGCCTTCGAGCCCCAGCCGTTGTTGGCCGAAGGCAAGGTTCGCTACGTCGGCGAGCCGGTGGCGCTGGTAATCGCCGAGACCCGGACCGAGGCCCTTGATGCTGCCGATCAGGTGGTGGTCGACTATGCCCCGTTACCCGCGGTGATCACGGCCGCTGCGGCGCGCGCCCCTAGGGCGCCGCAAATCTCGTCCCACGTGCCGGGCAATCTGTGCTTCGATTGGCGCACCGGTGACTCGATCGCGGTTGACACGGCGTTCGCCGCAGCGGCGCATGTCGTCGAGCTGCGGCTCGACAATCACCGGATCGTCACCAACCCGATCGAGCCGCGTGGTGTCGTCGGCCTTTGGGATGCTGACCAGAGCCGATACACGGCTCATGTTTCGAGCCAGAGCATTCACACAACTCGCGACAACGCCGCCTGCGCCCTGGGGGTTGCTCCGGCGGCGGTGCGGTTCGTGGCACCCGATGTCGGCGGTGGGTTCGGCGCTAAGAATTTCATCTATCCCGAACATGTGTTGATGCTTTGGGCGTCGAGGCGGGCCGGCCGGCCGATCAAGTGGATCGCCACCCGCAGCGAGGTTTTCCTCGCCGATCATCAAGCGCGCGACCATCTAGCTGAGGCCGCGCTGGCGCTCGACGCGAGCGGACGCTTTCTCGCTCTACGCGTCAGCAGTGTCGCCAATGTCGGCGCCTATATGGTCAGCGCCGGCGGAGTACAGACCTTCCAGTATGTCCATCTGCCGGGCACGGTCTATCGCATCCCGGCGATTGACCTCGAGGTCGTTGGCGTGCTGACCAACACCGC
>JAFAHQ010000318.1 GCA_019237135.1 Alphaproteobacteria bacterium | reverse complement strand
ACACGGCTTGATCGCCGGCAAGGTCTGGAAGTTTGGCGACGACATCAACACCGACCTGATGCTTCCCGGGCCATTGCTGTTCGCCACCGAGGAGGAGCAGAAAAGGGCCGTCTTCTCGGCCAACCGGCCCGGCTGGGTCGACCAGGTTCGGGCCGGCGACATCATCGTGGGCGGGCTCAATTACGGCATGGGATCGAGCCGCCCGGCCGCGCGCTCGCTGCGCAATCTCGGCATCGGGGCACTCCTCGCCGAGTCGATCAACGGCCTCTTCTTCCGCAACGCCGTCAATTTCGGTCTCATCGCGCTCGAATGCCCCGGGGTTCATGCGGCATTCGAGGAAGGGCAAACCGCCGAGGTGTCGCTCGAGGACTTCACGGTGCGCAACCGCGATACGGGCACACTGCTGAAGGCGCAGCGGGTGCCAGCCATGCTGCTCGATCTGATGACGCAGGGCGGCCTCTATCCGCACCTCGAAAGACAAGGGCTCATCGAACCGAAGGAGGCGGGTGAGCAACGATCTGAGTGAATTCGCCGTGCAAGCCGCCACGCGAAGGTCAAAATCAGGGCGTATTCTCAGGGATAGCTCGCCGCCGAAAAATCGTACTCTTCGCTCCCTGCTGCCTCCCTCAGAGCCCGGATTCGCCTCCCTGCAAGCCTCCCTCAGCATCGGCGCGGGAAAGTAGTATCAAGTGTCTGACGCAGAAGGCCTTATTGCCGTCGCCCCGGGCAATTTCAAGGGCGAATCGCGATTTATTCCCTGAGAGCAGGGATGCAAGACCTGGCGATCACCCTTTCGGGTGACAGCGTTGCCCCAGGGGAGGCCTATCTCGCCGACACGCCGGTGCTGCGCCTACATGCCGGAACCCAGCCGGATTTGTTCCTGCGGTGGAACCCGATCCCGCTCGCTGCCCCCTCGGTCGACGTCGTCGTTCATCTCCACGGGTTCTCGCAGCACGGCGGCGCAATGCCGCTCTCCGAGAAGGTGGCGAGCAGCGGCTTTGATCTGTCCGGCCGGAAACGCCCGACCATCGCGATGCTCCCGCGCGGCAATTGGCTCAGGTATACGTGGTACGATTTCCCGGCGCTGCTCTCGGGCGGAATGGATCGGCTGGTGGACTATGGGGTGCAGCGGTTTGCCCAGGCGATGGGTCGAGGGACGTTGGCGATCGATCGCTTTATTCTTGCAGCGCATTCCGGTGGCGGTATGCCGGCGGTGGACGCGATCGCCGGAGCGCGGCGGCCGCCCGATGAATTCCATGTGTTCGACGGGCTCTACGGCAGGGACCCGAGCCGAGGCGACCCGATGCAGGGCCTCGAAATCGTCGACCGATGGCTCGGCGAGCGGCTGGCAATGGAACCGGAGCGCGAGGGCGCATTGCGGGTGATCTATATCAAGCAGCAGACGGGCCCGTTCTCACGTAAGGTGGCGGAGCTGATCGCGCGCCGTCTAGCCGACGTCGAGCCGGCGCCAACGGGCACGCTCCGATCCCGCTATCGGGTCGAGCGTTCGTTGGTGCAACATTCGCAGATCGCGCGCCGATGCCTGCCGGAACTGCTGGCGGGGTCTGACGTAGAGTTCGACTGGTCGCGATGAACAGAAGGGAAAGACCCATGACCTACGACCACATCCGAGTGGCGCCGATTTCGACCGCGCTCGGCGCCGAGATCGGCGGCGTCGATCTGGCAACACCGCCGGCCGAGCCGGTGCTGGCCGAGATCCGCCATGCCTTCGGCGAGCACGGCGTCATCTTTTTCCGCGACCAACGGCTGACGCCGGAGCAGCATCTCGCCTTTGCCCGGTGCTTTGGCGGCATCGACGTCAATCGCTTCTTTGCCGCCGTGCCCGGCTATCCGATGATCGCCGAGGTGCGCAAGGAGCCGGAGCAACGCCGCAACATCGGCAATGGCTGGCACACCGACCACAGCTACGATTTGGCGCCCGCGGTGGGCTCGATGCTTTACGCCCGCGAGGTGCCGACGACGGGCGGCGACACCTTGTTCGCCGGCATGTACGCCGCCTATGACGCGCTCTCGGACGGACTGAAGCGGACCCTCGACGGGCTCAAGGCGCTGCATTCGAGCCGTCACGTCTTCGGCGCCGAGGCCGATGCCCGGCGCGGCGACCTGAAGGGCCGCATCGGCAACCCCGAGCTTGCCACACAGGACGCCGTCCACCCGGTCGTCATCCGCCACCCCGAGACCGGTCGCAAGGCGCTCTATGTCAACCCAGGCTTCACCACGCGCTTCGACGGTTGGACCGAGGAGGAATCACGTTCGTTGCTCGACTACCTCTATCGGCACGCGGTGCGGCCGGAGTTCACCATTCGGTTCCACTGGCGCGAAGGCTCGATCGCGTTCTGGGACAACCGCTCGACCTGGCACTTCGCGGTCAACGACTATCACGGCGAGCGCCGCCTGCTGCACCGCATCACAATCGAGGGCGTGCCGCTGAATTGAAGGTCGGCTATGTCTCGAATTCTGCTGCTTCGTCTCGCCGTGGTCGGCACTGTGAGCGCCGCCGTTCCGCTCGCGCAGGCGCAACTGCTGACCCACCGCGATCTCTCCTACGCGATGGCCAAGACGATCGCGGAGACGGCGATCGACAGCTGTGGCGCCAAGGGCTACGCGGTGTCGGCCGTCGTGGTCGACCGCGACGGGGAGGTCATCGTCGCGCTGCGCGCCGACAATGCCGGCCCGCACACGATGGAGAACGCTCGGCGCAAGGCCTACACCGCGCGCAGCTTTCGCACCTCGACAGCCGACTACGCCAAGCGCTATGCCGAGGGCAACCCAGTGGTACACCAACAGGTGACCTTGCCCAACGTCATCGCCATTCCGGGCGGGCTGCCGGTCAAACTCGGCGACGACGTCATCGCGGGTGTCGGCGCTTCCGGCTCGCCCGGTGTAGACGAGCCGTGCGTCCAGGCCGGGCTCGACAAAGTCGCCGATCAGCTCAAATAGGCCGATGCGGCTTTAAGCGGGCCTAGAGAACGGCGACCGCCTCGACCTCAATCAAGAACTCGGGCTGCGCCAGGGCGGCGACCCCAACCATCGTGCTCGCCGGCATCTTCTTGCCGAAGAACTCCTCGCGAATCGCCGTCCAATCGGCGCGATGGCGGATGTCGGTCACATAGGTGTTGACCTTGACGATGTTTGCCAGCGTGCCGCCGCCGGCTTCGACCTGCGCTTTCACCGCCTGCAGGACGGCGCGGGCCTGTGCCTTGAAGTCGCCAGGATGGGCCGCACCGCCTTTTTCGTCATAGGCCACCTGGCCGGCGATATAGAGGATCGTCTCGGCGCCGGTCACCTTGACGGCTTGCGAATAAGCCGGCGGATCGTATACCCCGCGGGCGGCGTACTGTTCGATTTTGGGCATATCGTGGTCTCCTCTCTAATGGAGCTACGAGAGCGAGTACTCGGTGAAAAAGATCGAGGCGCCGATGTCCATGGGTTTGCTCCCTCCTACGTAGCCGTGCCATCTCGAGCAATCTCGGCGGCGGTAGCCCGCGCGCGGACCGCCGCATCGCGGGCCATCTCGGCGCAGAGCCCGGTGTAGGCGGTCGGGTCGAGCAATTTCTCGATCGCTTGCGAATCGAGATGAGCGGTCACCCGCGGGTCCCCCGCCAGCACGGCGCCAAACGGGCGGCCTTCGACGAATGCTGCCTGCGCGGCGTCGTAGACGACGTCATGCGCGTGCTGCCGACCGATTGCGGCACCGAGGTTGAGCATGACGGCCTCAGCCATGATCAACCCTCCGCCGAGATCGAGGTTCTTGCGCATCCGCACCGGATCGAGCCGCAGTCCCTTCAGCACCTCGACCAGCCGGGCGAGCATGTCGCCGGTGGCAATGCAGGCCCGCGCTTCCGCCGCCTCCATCACGAGGCTCGACGTCCGGTCCGCCTCGTGCTCGCTCTGCATCGCCTCTAGGGCCAGAGGCACCGTAGCGCGGACCTCGGCCGCGGCGGCGATGATGTCCTGACAGAGCTTGGGATTGCGCTTTTGCGGCATCGTG
>JAFAHQ010000274.1 GCA_019237135.1 Alphaproteobacteria bacterium | reverse complement strand
AATGTCCGCGACGGCACGGTCATCGGCCAGTGCATGGCGCGTCATCGCCACCAGGAATTCATCCGCATTCTGAACCGCATCGAGGCCGCGGTGCCGGCCGGCAAATTGATGCACGCTATCCTCGACAATTATGCCGTTCACAAGCATCCAAAAGTGCGCGCCTGGCTCGCCCGACACCCGCGCTGGACCTTCCATTTCACCCCGACTTCGTGCTCTTGGGCCAATGCGGTCGAAGGCTTCTTCGCTACCCTGACCCGGCGGCGTTTACCGCATGGCGTCTTCCATTCGCTCGTCGACCTCCAGGCCGCGATCAACCGCTATCTCGGCGAGCACAACCACAAACCCAAACCCTTTGTCTGGATCGTCGATCCCGACCGCATCATCGAAAAGGTCAATCGCGGATACCAAGTTGTTGGTGTCACACCACTAGCCCAACTTCCGCACTCCAACAGGTTATTGGCGCCCGTTTCACCACCGCGTTGGACGTAACCCATTGATTTCACTTAGGTAGGGTGGCCGCCACCGAAATATAGTGACTAAATATTGAGCTTATCATATTGACTCGAATGGCTTATACGTGTACGATAGTGGTTCATGTACATCCGTCGCTCGAGCCGCACCTACAACGGCAAGACCTATACCAATTACGTCCTCGTCGAGTCGGTGCAGACCCCCAAAGGACCGCGCCAAAAGACCATCTGCTCGCTCGGCGACCTCAAGCCCCGGCCGCGCCAGGAATGGCTGGTGCTCGCCCGCAAACTCGAACACGCCCTCGCCGGGCAAGGCGACCTACTGCGGTCCAGCGACCCAGTGCTCAACCGGTTTGTCGACAAGGCCCGCGGCCGCAAAAGGCGGCCCGCCATCGCGCGCGCCGCGGCGATCCCTGCTGCCAGCCCCGCGGATACCGCGACGCCTGCCCCGGGCGGGGCGTCGGCGGGTCCGGGTGAGTGCATCGCCGTCGACCCGCGTCAGGTCAGCACCGAGCACCATCGCGAAGCCGGTCCGGTGCATGTCGGCTCCCAATTCTGGAACCGCCTCGGCCTGGGTGAAATCCTGAGCGCAGTCGGCCTCGCCAGCGGCACCCGCCAACTCGCCTGCGCGATGATCCTCAACCGGCTGATCGAACCCGCCTCCGAGCACGCCACGCCGGCGTGGATCCGCCGCACCGCTTTGGCCGATCTGCTTGGGGCCGACTTTGATGGCCTGGCCGAAGACGCGCTCTACCGCGTCCTCGACAAGCTGCATCCGCACCGCGCCGCCATCGAGGCGGCCCTGGTCGAGCGCGAGCGCAGCCTGTTCAACCTCGACCGCACGATCTACCTCTACGACTTGACCTCGACCTATTTCGAAGGCCAGGCGGCCGCCAACGGCAAAGCCCAGCGCGGCTATTCGCGCGACCACCGGCCGGACTGCAAACAAGTGGTGATCGGCCTGGTGGTGGGTTGCGACGGCTTCCCGATCGCCCATGAGGTCTTTGCCGGCAACACCCGCGACCACAAGACGCTCGCTGTCGTGCTGGACTTGCTCAAAGAGCGGGTCGGCCTGCCCGAAGGCAGCACCGTCGTGGTCGATCGCGGCATGGCCTTTGATGAAAACCTTGCCGAGATCAAAGCCCGCAAACTGCATTACCTGGTTGCCAGTCGCCAGCCCGAGCGCAGCCGATGGCTGGCCGATTTCGCCGATCCCAATGGCTTCACCAAAGTCCAGCGCCAGCCCTCGCCGCGCAACCCGGCGCAGCGCAAGACCCAGGTCGAGGTCAAGCTCCGGCGTGAGGAGGACACCACCTACGTGCTGTGCCGCAGCGCCCAGCGCAGCGACAAAGACCGCGCCATCCGCGCCAAACAGGAAGGCCGTCTGCTCGCCGACCTTGACAAGCTCAAGCAGCGGGTCAGTGCCGGGCAGCTCAAACGCCCCGAAAAAATCGCCGAGGCCATTGGCCGCCTCAAGGAGCGCTATCCCCGTGTCGCGCGCTACTACGAACTGATCATCGACCCCGACACCGCTTCCTTCAGCGCGACCCTGAAGGAAGAGGAACGCGCCGCCGCGGCACAGCTCGACGGCGGCTACCTGATCAAGACCGACCGCAGCGATCTCTCAGCCGAAGAT
>JAFAHQ010000257.1 GCA_019237135.1 Alphaproteobacteria bacterium | reverse complement strand
TGCCGCCGGCTCCACGGTAACATGAGCGACCGCGCCGCGATCGAACAGCTCGCTCGGCTCGTTGATATCGAGACGCACTACACAGATACCTTTGGTCAATCTCATAAAGTGTCCGACGAGACATTGTTGGCGCTGATTGGCGCCTTCGGTCTTCCGGCCGACCCGGCAGCCGCTCGTCGCGAGCTGGCCGAGCGGCAGCGCCGCGCCCCGTTCGGGCTGCGTCCGGTCCACCTCGTTGACGCCGAGGCTGCGCACCCCGAGCTCGTGCTGCGCCTTCCAAATGGCTGCCGAGAAATCCTATGGACGTGTCGTCTTGAAAGCGGGGAGGAGCGCTCCGGTCGATTGGCAGCGACCTCGGTTGGAGCACGGTTCGCTATGCCACTGCCGGCGAGGTTGCCGCTTGGTTATCACCAGCTCAATCTTGAGGACGGCAACGTCACAGCCCGGCTTAGCCTAATCGTTGCCCCGGCTCGGTGCTACCTCCCCGCGGAACTCCGGCCCGGCGCCCGCAATTGGGGCCTAACGTGCCAGCTCTATGGGCTGCGCAGCGCGTGTAATTGGGGAATCGGCGATTTCACCGACCTTGCAGAGCTCGCCTGCGCTGCGGGCTCGCACGCCGCGGTGACGCTCGGCATTAACCCCCTCCATGCGCTGTTTGCCGCCGAGCCGCTGCACTGCAGTCCCTATGCGCCATCGAGCCGCATCTGGCTCCATTATCTCTATATCGACGTGACTGCCGTGCCCGGTTTTGCCGAGGATGAAACGGTGCGCGCACTGATCAAAGGAGAACGGTTCGCCGTGACCCTCGCCGCCGCGCGCTCGGCTCGGCTCGTCGATTACGGCGCGGTCGCTGCGTGCAAGCGGCCGGCGCTAGAGGCGCTGTTCCGGCGCTTCCGGATGCGCGAATTGGGTGCAGAGAGTGCCGCAAAAAGCGACCTCGGCCGGGCTTTCCGTGACTTTCAGCGCGACGGCGGGCAGGCGCTCGCCGATTTTGCGGTCTTCGAAGCACTCCACGAACATTACTGCCGCGAAGGAACCAGCGTGCCCTGGCGGGAGTGGCCGGCGTCAATGCGCAACCCACGTTCACCGGAGGTCGCTGAATTTGCCGCCGCACATCACGACCGCGTCGGATTCTTTCAATATCTGCAATGGGAAGGCGACCGCCAGATTGCGGCGGCTGGTCGCAAGGGCGGATTGTCGCTCGGGCTCTATCGCGACCTCGCTGTCGGCGTTGATCCCAACGGCGCCGAGGCATGGGCGGACCAGGAGCTCATCGCACCCGGAGCATCGATCGGCGCACCCCCAGACGCGTTCAATCGGGCCGGGCAGGATTGGGGCCTGGCACCGGTCAACCCGCTGATACTCCAGCGCCAAGGTTACACGCCATTCATCGCATCGTTGCGGGCCAACATGCGTCATGCCGGGATCCTACGGATAGATCACGTCATGTCGCTCAATCGGCTTTACTGGATCCCGTCCGGAATGGAAGCTAACGCCGGTGCCTATGTGTCCTATCCATTCGAGGATCTGCTTCGGCTCGTCGCCCTCGAGAGCTATCGGCAGGCTTGCGCCGTGATCGGCGAAGATCTTGGAACTGTGCCCCTCGGCTTTCGCGAGACGATGCGGGCGGCAGCCGTGCTGTCCCATCGTGTGCTCGTTTTCGAGCGCAAGCGCGACGGCGGCTTCGTGCCGCCTGCCGGGTACCCGTCGCTTGCCGCGGCTTCGGTCGCGACCCACGACATCGCGACGCTCAAAGGGTTCTGGCTCGGTCGCGATATTGCCTGGCGCCGGCGTCTTAATCTCTCTCCCGATGCGAATGCTGCAGACGCGGACGAGAGGGAGCGCGCCCGCGACCGTCGTCGGCTGCTCGACGCGCTTGTCAGCGAGCGGTTGCTCGCCCTCGAGCGTATTGGCCAATTTCTTTCTGAGAGGGGCGATCCAACCTATTCGACCGAGCTAGGCGATGCGATCCTGACCTATCTTGCGCGTTCCCGAGCTCGGCTGATGTTGGTTCAGCTCGAAGATGTCATCGCCGAGGGCGAGCAAGCAAATCTTCCCGGCACAATAGACGCACATCCGAACTGGCGGCGCCGCATGACCCGCTCGCTCGAGGAGCTCATCTCCGGTGTTGATTTGCCGCGGATAGCGGCTTTGACCGAGAAGGGGCGTCTGCACTCCGCCGGGGGATGAACCCTGGGCACGGTGCGTGGCGAGACGTGTTCACGAGCCGCAGTCATCGCTGTCTGCCCCAGGCGACGTCGTCATAACGGCGATCTTGCCGAGATGACGAGAGCCGCACCGACAATATCAACATCGCGGGCAGAACGCGGTATAATGGCCTCTACGAGCTTGGGCATGAGCCGCGGGATCCCGGGTTACCCTGGCGGTTCGCCCAAGGGGTCGGCGGGGGAGGCGGGGCCCGTGCCTCCCCGCCCGCTCCGCATTCGTCGCCCCGGACGCCGGATCGGTGACGTGGTCGCATCCTTCACCGCGGCAAGCCGCTCGTACCCATCAGGAACTCGTCGATGGCGCGGGCGCATTGCCGGCCCTCGCGAATCGCCCAAACGACAAGCGACTGGCCACGCCGCATGTCGCCGGCGGCGAACAGCTTGGGAACTGAGGTGCGATAGTCTGTCGTATTGGCGAGGACATTGCCGCGCGGATCGAGCTCGACACTGGATTGCTCGATCATGCCGGGCCGGCGTGGACCGAGAAAGCCCATCGCCAACAGGACGAGATTGGCCTTCAACGTAAAGTTACTGCCCGCGATCTCCTGCATCGTAAAGCGGCCGCGCGAATCAGTGGTCCATTCGACACGCACGCATTCTAGTGCCGCGACGCGACCGTCTTCCCCAATGGCGTGTTTCGTCAGCACCGACCAGTCGCGCTCGCAGCCCTCTTCCTGCGATGACGAGGTGCGCAATTTCATTGGCCAGTCGGGCCAGGTCAGCGCCTTGTTCTCTCGCTCCGGCGGTTTCGGCAAAATTTCAAGTTGGGTAATCGACGCGGCCCCTTGGCGCACCGAGGTGCCGATGCAGTCCGACCCGGTGTCGCCGCCGCCGATCACGACGACGTGCTTGCCCTTGGCCGTGATGGTGCCGTAGGGTGCGGCACGCTCCTCGCTGTCGCCGGCACAGCGTTTATTCTGTTGAGGCAGAAAATCCATTGCGAAATTGATGCCGTCGAGCGCGCGGCCCGGCACCTCGAGATCTCGTGGCGCCTCGGCGCCGCCGGTCATTGCCACGGCGTCGAATTCCTCGACCAATGCGGGGATCTCGAGGTCGATCCCGATCTCGACCTCGGTGCGAAATATCACGCCCTCGGCCTTCATCTGATCGACACGGCGGTCGATCAGCCATTTCTCCATTTTGAAATCGGGGATGCCATAGCGCAGCAGGCCGCCGATACGGTCGCTCTTCTCGAACAATGTCACTGCGTGACCCGCGCGCGCCAGTTGCTGGGCGCAAGCTAGCCCAGCTGGACCCGAGCCGACGACGGCCACCCGCCTATCGGTGCGCCAAGTCGGCACGACCGGCTCGATCCAACCCTCCAACCAGCCGCGGTCGACGATGGCGCATTCGATCGTCTTGATCGCAACCGGATTGTCGTCGATGTTGAGAGTGCAGGCGGCTTCACATGGCGCGGGGCAAATGCGGCCGGTGAATTCCGGGAAATTGTTCGTTGAATGCAGTGCCCGGAGCGCCGCTTGCCACTGATCGCGATAGACAAGATCGTTCCAATCCGGGATCAGATTGTTGACCGGGCAGCCGTCGTGGCAGAACGGAATGCCGCAATCCATGCATCGCGCGGCCTGCTTGCGCGTCTCGGGCTCGGGCAGTGGCCTGACGAACTCTTTCCAGCTACGGCGGCGGATATCCACCTTGTCATACGGCCGATCGCGGCGTTCGACCTCGAGAAAGCCGGTTGGCCTACCCATTGGAGAAAGCTGTCATTGCGCGGCGGCGACGGAAGCCGCCTGCCGCTCGGCCTGCAACTCGAGAAGGGCGCGCCGATAATCCTTCGGCATGATTTTGACAAAGCAGGCGACCGCACTGTCCCAATCCTCGAGCAGTGCACGCGCCCGCGCGCTCCCCGTGAACAGAAGATGGCGCTCAAGCAGGATGCGCAGGCGGCTGGCATCGAAACACAACAAATCACCCATGCCGGCGTCCTCAACACTGGGCGCGCGCTGACGCGGCCGGTCGGGCTCGTCGTCTTCGGCCGGATGAGTTGGTAAGACCGCTCCCAGATCGACCGAGGAGAGGTTACACAGGCTCTTGAAGCGGCCTTTCGGGTCCCAGACATAGGCGATCCCGCCCGACATTCCGGCCGCAAAGTTGCGCCCGGTTTCGCCGATCACGACGACCACCCCACCCGTCATGTATTCGCAGCCATGGTCGCCTGTCCCCTCGATCACCGCCACAGCACCCGAATTGCGCACGGCGAAGCGTTCACCGGCCACGCCTTCGAAATAGGCTTCACCGGCGATCGCGCCATAGAGCACCGTGTTGCCGACGATGATGTTCTCGGTCGGCTCGCGCTGAGCTTGCAACGGCTGGCGAACAATTAACCGGCCACCCGACAACCCTTTGCCGACGTAGTCGTTGGCGTCGCCGTAGAGCTCAAGGGTGACGCCACGCGCCACGAACGCCCCGAAACTCCCCCCGGCATTGCCGCGGAAAGTCACCCAGATCGTGTCTTGCGGCAGACCGGCATGACCGTAGCGCCGCGCGACTTCACCCGACAGCATCGCGCCGACGGTACGATGGATGTTCCTGATGTCGCGCTCGATGCGCACCGGCTTGCGCTCGTCGAGCGCCTGCCCCGCCGCGGCGATCAACTCATTGTCGAGCGCCCGGTCGAGATGATGGTCTTGCCGCTCGCAATTGTAGATCGCCACCCAGGGCTTGGACGGCACGCAATGGAGCAAACGGGTCAGATCGATGCCCTTGGCCTTCCAGTGCTCGATCGCCCGAACCATATCGAGTTTATCCACTCTGCCGATCATCTCGTGGAACCGCCGGAAGCCGAGTCTCGCCATCAATTCGCGCACTTCTTCGGCAACAAAGAAGAAATAATTGATCACATGCTCGGGCTGGCCAGTGAAGCGCGCGCGCAATACAGGGTCCTGCGTGGCGATACCGATCGGGCAGGTGTTGAGGTGGCATTTGCGCATCATGACACAACCGGCCGCGATCAGCGGAGCGGTGGAGAAGCCGAACTCATCGGCGCCGATCAGCGCCGCGACCACCACGTCGCGCCCGGTCCTGAGTCCGCCGTCGACCTGCACGGTAATGCGGCCGCGCAAACCGTTCAGCACCAAGGTCTGCTGGGTCTCGGCCAGCCCGATTTCCCAAGGCGAGCCGGCATGGGTCAGCGAGGTCAAGGGGCTGGCGCCGGTGCCGCCTTCGAACCCGGCTATCGTCACGTGGTCGGCGCGCGCCTTGCTGACGCCGGCCGCGACCGTGCCGACGCCGACCTCGGAGACGAGCTTGACCGACACCGCGGCCTGCGGATTGGCGTTCTTCAAATCGTGGATCAGCTGCGCCAAATCCTCGATCGAGTAGATGTCGTGGTGCGGCGGCGGCGAAATCAGCCCGACCCCCGGCGTCGAATGCCGCACTTTGGCGATCGCCTTGTCGACCTTGTGGCCCGGCAGTTGGCCACCCTCGCCGGGCTTTGCGCCCTGCGCCATCTTGATCTGCAGCACATCGGCGTTAACCAGGTACTCGGTGGTTACGCCGAAGCGGCCGGAGGCGACCTGCTTGATCGCCGAACGCTTCGAATCGCCGTTCTCGAGCGGCTTAAACCTCTCCGCCTCCTCGCCGCCCTCCCCTGTATTGGATTTACCGCCGATGCGATTCATCGCGATAGCCAAGGTCGTGTGCGCCTCGCGGCTGATCGAGCCAAAGCTCATCGCGCCGGTCGCAAAGCGCTTGACGATTTCGCTAACCGGCTCGACTTCCGTCAGCGGTACCGGTTCCTCGGCGAAGTCGAAGGTCATCAGACCGCGGATCGTCAATAGCCGTTCACTCTGGTCGTTGATGGTCGCCGCAAAGGCCAGGTAATCGGCTAGTGAATTGCTGCGCACGGCGTGCTGCAGTTTGGCTACTGATTGCGGCGTCCAGGCATGGTCCTCGCCGCGCAGCCGAAAGGCGTAATCGCCGCCGACGTCGAGCATGTCGCGGTAAAGCGGGTTGTCGCCATAGGCTTGCCTGTGCCGCTCGACCGCTTCCCCGGCGATCTCGTAGAGGCCCACACCTTCGATGGTCGTCGCCGTGCCGGTGAAATATTTCTCGATGAAATCGCTGGCCAGCCCGACTGCGTCGAAGATCTGCGCGCCGCAATACGATTGATAGGTCGAGATCCCCATCTTGGAGATTACCTTGAGCATCCCTTTGCCGAGTGCCTTGATGTAATTCTTCTGCACCTCGGCGGCGTTCAGCGGCAGTCCGTTTTCGACGCGGATCTGCTCCAATGTGGCAAAGGCGAGATAGGGGTTAATCGCCTCCGCGCCGTAGCCGGCCAACGCACAGAAATGATGCACCTCGCGCGCCTCGCCGGTCTCGACGACGATCCCGGTGCTGGTACGGAGGCCCTGGCGTATCAGGTGGTGGTGCACCGCCGATGTCGCGAGCAGAGCCGGGATCGGCACCCTCGCAGCCGAAACCGCGCGGTCGGACAAGATCAGAATATTGTGCCCGGCTTGAACCGCCTCGGTGGCCTCACGGCAGACGCGTTCAAGCGCCGACGCCATGCCGTCGGCGCCTTCCAACGCCGGCCAGGTCGCGTCGAGCGTATCGGTTCGAAAAGCGGAGACAAGGTGCTCGATCGCGTGGATCTTTTCCAGGTCGGCGTCGGTCAGGATCGGTTGCGACACTTCGAGCCGGTAATGCGTGCCAGCCTCGTGACCCAAGAGGTTCGGCCGTGGTCCGATCATCGATACCAGCGACATCACCAGCTCCTCGCGGATCGGATCGATCGGCGGGTTGGTGACCTGAGCAAAATTCTGCTTGAGGTAGTTGTAAAGTAGCTTGGGCTTGTTCGAGAGCGCGGCGATCGGTGTGTCCGTGCCCATCGAGCCGACCGGATCATCGCCATCGCGCGCCATCGGCTCGAGGAAGAACTGGATGTCTTCCTGGGTGTAGCCGAAGGCCTGCTGCAGGTTGAGATGGACTGTCGGGTCGTTGGAGCGCGCCGGTGCCGCAGCCCGCGGGGAGGCCCCGCGCTGCTCCTCCGCCAAGTCCGGCAATTCCGACAGCTTGAACTGGGTCGCCTCGAGCCAGGCCTCGTAGGGATGCTCGGCAGCGAGCTCGCGCTTGATCTCCGCGTCGTCGATGATGCGGCCTTCCTCGAGGTCGATCAGCAGCATCTTGCCGGGCTGGAGGCGCCATTTGTGCGTGATCTTTTCTTCGGGCACCGGCAATACGCCGGCTTCCGAGGCCATGATCACATGGTCGTCGTCGGTGACGATGTAGCGCGCCGGCCGCAGCCCATTACGGTCTAGTGTGGCCCCGATTTGGCGTCCGTCGGTGAAGGCGATCGCCGCCGGGCCGTCCCATGGCTCCATCAGCGCGGCATGGTATTCGTAGAACGCCCGCCGCTGCGGGTCCATCAGTGGGTTGCCGGCCCAGGCCTCGGGGATCAGCATCATCATCGCATGGGCAAGCGAGTAGCCGCCGCCGATGACGAGCAGCTCGAGCGCGTTGTCGATGCAGGCGGTGTCGGATTGGCCCGGCCCGATCAACGGCACCATCTTGGCCAGATCGGCGCCGAGCAATTCCGAGGTCATCGCCTGTCGGCGCGCCGCCATCCAATTGACGTTGCCCCGGACCGTGTTGATCTCGCCGTTGTGGCACAGAAAGCGGTAGGGGTGAGCGAGCCGCCACGACGGGAAGGTGTTGGTCGAAAACCGCTGATGCACCAATGCTAGCGCCGAGACAGTCAGTGGGTTGCGCAGATCCGCGTAGAAGCTCTGGACTTGCGGTGCCAGCAGCAGACCCTTGTAGACGATGGTGCGGGTCGAAAACGACGGCATATACAGCTCGCGCAACGCCGGCAGCCGATGCTGCTCGGCCAGCCCCGCGACCTGATTGAGCACTTGCTTGCGGATCGTCAGGATCTTGCGCTCGAAGGCGTCCTGGTCGGCGATCTCGCGGCTGCAGGCGACGATCGCCTGGCTGATACACGGCATCGTCTCGATGACCCGAGCCCCGAGCCCGGTCGTGTCTGTGGGGACGTCGCGCCAACCGATCAGCGTCTGCCCTTCGGCGCGAATGAAATGCTCGACATGTTCGACGGCGACGGCGCGTGCCCGTTCCTCCGACGGCAGAAAGCACATGGCGACCGCATAGCCGCCGGGGGGCGGCAAGGTCAGGTCTTGTCGGTGCCCCCAATCGCGCAGCAGCGCATCCGGCATCTGGATCAGACAGCCCGCCCCATCGCCGACCAAGGGGTCGGCCCCGACCGCGCCGCGATGGTCGAGATTGACCAAGATCTGCAAGCCGCGCGCGACGATGTCATGCGATTTTCGTCCCTTGATGTTGGCGACGAAACCGATGCCGCACGAATCGTGCTCGTTGCGCGGGTCGTAGAGACCTTGTCTCTCGGGTAATGCCATCGTGGATGCTCTTCACCTGACCTTGTTGACACGAAACCGCCGGGCGCGCCGCCGAGCGACGGCGCGAACGCCATAATATGCACAACATTCGCGAGGACGCGAATCGCTTTAACGTCCTGTTAATTCGGCGTCAAGCGAGGTTTCGCCGGCTCAACGGGCCGATCGCCCGGTCGGCGCGCGACGGCGGAACGGTTGGTCCCTGCTCGACGGGAAAATACTGGCAAAAGCGCAATCGCGGGCCACTCTGAGCCGGAATCCGCCCCGGCAAATGATTGTTATTCGGGAAACCGAGCGGTGAATTCCCTAGGCGGCCGAACAGGGAATTAAATCGGCCGATCAGCGAGCCAAATCCACGTAAGAGTGAAGCACCAGGGAGGGGTCGGTACCCGCCGCCCTTCGGGCTCGATCCGACCCGGCCCGCATGCCCAACCGCACCCTCCTCGGAAACATCGGGACGACGCAAATCTCCGTCGTCACGATCCTGCAACGTCCGTGACCTCTAACGGTAACAATTGACGCATAGGTTCCCCACCGGCGCGGATCGCGCCGATCCATCGCAGGCATGATCTGGGGGAGGGAAATGAGGGGTATCGTCTGTCTTGCTGTCGCGGCGTCGGTGGCCGTTGCCCTCGGCGCACGGCCCGTCGCGGCCGCGGACAAAAAATCCTGCAAGCTCGATAACGGCATCGAGCACATCGTCTACATCCAGTTCGACAATGTCCACTTTCGGCGCGACAACCCGAACGTGCCGTCCGACCTCGAGCAGACCCCCAATCTGCTGAATTTCCTCGAGGACAACGGGACGTTTTTCACGAACCACCACACGCCGCTGATCTCGCACACCTCGGTCGACATCGTGACCTCGTTGACCGGCGTCTACGGTGACAAATTCGGCGTGCCGATCGGCAACAGCATCGGCCTGTTCCTGAACGGCGTCGCCAGCTTCCCCAGTTCCTTCACCTATTGGACGGATGTTTTGGCCGATGGGACGCCAGAGATGCTTGCTCAGAACGGCAAGAACGCGCCGGCACCGTGGGTGCCCTTCACTCGCGCCGGCTGTGACGTGGGCGCCTTCTCGATCGCCAATATCGAGTTCGAGAATGTCACCAGCGACATCGATGCCGTGTTCGGCGAGGGTTCAGCGACGGATATGGCAGTGGACACCGAGCTGGCCAGCCCCAACCCCGCGATCCGCGCCAAGCCAGTCGCCGACTTCGAGGGCATCATCATTCATTGTGCACAGAACAGCCCGCTTTGCGCCAAGAACAGTGCGCCCGATCTCTTGCCGGACGAGCCCGGCGGCTACAATGGGTTCACGGCGCTCTACGGCAACATCAATGTTCAGCCGCAGATCGCGCCGAGCGGCCCGGTCAAGGATCTCGACGGCAACATCATCGCCGACAGCTTCGGCAACCCAGGATTCCCGGGTTTTGATCCGACGCCGTCGCAGACATTGGGCTATCTGGCGACGATGCTCGAAGCGGGTGTGCCGGTCGTCTACGGCTATATCGAGGACGCCCACGACAATCACATTACCGGCAGCGGCACTTTTGGCCCTGGCGAGGCGGGTTATGAGACGCAGCTGCAGGCGTTCAACAAGGCGTTCGGCGAGTTCTTTGCCCGCCTCGCTAAGGACGGTATCACCAAGAAGAACACCTTGTTCATTATCACCGCCGACGAGAATGACCACTTTGTCGGTGGCCCACCCTCGCCGGCCAACTGCGACGGCATCACGACGCCGTGCACCTATGCACTAAAGGGCGAGATCGACGCCTTTCTGGATTCGGTGCTGTTCACCGAATTCGGCGACGCGACGCCATTTGGCATTCATTTCGATGATGCGCCGACCTTCTATATCAACGGCAATCCGTCGCAGACCGACCCCAAAACCCGCAATCTCGAACGCGAATCCGGGATGGCGATCGGCTTTGACGTGGTGCAGGGCGGCACTAACCAACTTGCTCAGGCGCTCGCCGATCAGGCCGAGCAGGCGCTGTTGCATATGATCACGGCCGACCCGAACCGCACGCCGAACTTCATCCTGTTCGGCAACCCCGACTATTTCTTCGAGACCGAGAAGTCGGGAATACCTGTGACCTGTACGCCAATGTTCGACGCCGCGAGTTGCTTCTTCGAGGGGTCAGGATTTGCCTGGAACCACGGCGATTTTCAGCCACAGATCACCAATACCTGGCTCGGCATGGTCGGTCCCGGCGTGCAGAAGCTGGGCGAATTCGGCGCGATATTCAGCGATCACACCGATATCCGGCCGACGATCCTGAGCCTCGTCGGGCTCAAGGATGACTATGCGCATGACGGTCGCGTCCTGTTCGAGGCGCTCGATGACGAGGCGGTGCCCCGCTCCCTTCGGGCACACCAGGACACGCTGTCGGCACTGGCAGCGGCGTACAAGGCGATCAACGCCCCACTCGGTCCGCTCGGGTTTAACACGCTAACCGGGATTTCGACGACCGCGCTCGCGAGCGATGATGCCACTTTTGCGATCCTCGAAGCGCAGATCCGGGGGATCACCACTCAGCGCAACCAGATCGCCGGGCAAATGATCGATATGCTCGAAGACGCCGCCTTCAACAATCATCCGATTGATGAGGGGAAGGCGCAACAGCTGATCAACCAGGCGAACGACCTACTCGCCTCGATCCCGATCCCCTGATTTTCGCTTGCGTCGAGGCCCTTCGGTGCGCGAGTCTGGGAGACCCTTTCACGGGCCCTACCTACCGATAAACCACGCGAGCCCCAATCGGGGTTCGATCAAAATTTTGAGGAGGAGACGTGACCCGACCCCGTGCTGCCGATGATTTCGCGACGATCCGTGCGCGCATGGAAGAGCTGCGCCGCGAGCGCGCGCAGGCATCGAAAACCGAGACCCGCGAAACCGACAACCGCAGCCTTGAAACCCGCGGCGTGCTGAGACGGCTGGAAGGCCGGCAACGGCCCGAACCCGAAGATCCGCAGGCGGGCTCGTCGAGCCGCCGCTACGGATCGGGGCGATAAGCCGGCCGACCGGCGGCGCTCAAACGCCGAACGTAAAACGGCTGCCGATATTGGCAGTGACCAAGCGGTCGGGCATCTGCCGGTGCATCGCCGCAATAAACTTGGCGCCGCTGCAATGCATCGGGATGACCACATCGGGCCTCAGCTGCTCGAGCTCGGTTACCGTCTGATCGACATAATCCTGCGGCGCGGGACCGAGATGAAACCCGCCGAGGACCGCGTGGAGCTTGCCGACCCCGGACAACGCCATGGCGGCCTTCACCGTGTTGATCAGCCCGACATGGCCGCATGAAGAGACCACCACGAGCCCACGGCCTTGAACGACATAGCAGGTCGCGTGCTCGTCCGGGTGCTGGTCGGGGACGAGGCGGCCCTGCCGCTCGGCTGCGGTGAAATGGTCGTCGCCGGAGCTGTTTTCGCTTTCGCTCTCGACGAGCGTGTTTTCCAGCACTCGCTCAAAGGACTGACGAGGGATGTGGCCTGTCGTAAAGGCGCCGCGAAGCGCCTGCGGAACATCACAGCACACCGTATCGACAGCGGCGGTTTCGAGCGCCTTGCGATCGAGCGCGCCCCAGGACACCGGGTCGGCACCGCGCCGCTTGATCCATTTCTCACGAAAGTTGGCCTCGCCGCCGGCGAAGAGCTTCAGATCTGGGCGCATTCTTGCTCGATAGTGGGTGACGAATCCCTCGAGCCCGCCATAATGGTCGCGATGCCCGTGGCTCAGGATGAGGCCATCGATCCTGCCCGGATCGAGGTCGAGCAGCTCGAAATTCCGGATCAGCACCTCAGGGGTATAGCCAAAGTCCAACAGATATTGCGATTTGTCGCCGGCCTGGGCGGATTCCATATGCAAGGACAAGCCCCACTCTCCGGCAAAAGTCGATCGCTCGTGCCCGGTGATGTGGCGAACGTGCTCGATTTTGACCAACGGATGCTCTGCATCTTCGATGAAGCGATCGTAAAACGAGTCGACGAGGAGCCGGACCGAGAGACTCTCGACGACCGGGGCGGCGAACGCCTTGGCTTTGCTCAGCTCGATGCTCATTGACCGACTCTTTCTTCCTGCAGAAGCGAGCGTAGCATGCCGACCGGCCGCCAGGCGACGGATGCCGACAAGGAGATACCGATGACACCACGACAGGCGATGAGAACTTTGATCGAGCGCAGCGGGTATACGATGGCGCCGGGGGCCTACGACACATTAACGGCGCGGCTTGTCGAGCAGGCCGGGTTCGAAACGGTCTATCTGACCGGCGGCGGCTATTCGCGGGCGAACGGCTATCCCGATCTCGGGTTGCTCACCCTATCCGAGAACGTTCGCTTTATCGGGTTGACGGTCGAGGCGGTCGGCATCCCGGTCATCGCCGATGCCGATACCGGCTACGGCAACGCAATCAATGTGATCCGTACGGTCCGCGAGTACGAGAAATCGGGGGTTGCCGCATTCCACATCGAAGATCAGGTATCGCCCAAGAAATGCGGCCATTACGAGGGCAAGGAGGTCATCGGCACCGCAGAGATGGTGGGCAAGATCCATGCCGCAGTCGACACGCGGCAGGACCGCGACCTCGTCATCATTGCGCGCTCGGACGCGCGGGCGGTCGAGGGGTTGCAGGCGGCGATCGACCGCGTCAACACCTATCTCGAAGCGGGAGCGGATGTCGGCTTTGTAGAGGCGCCCCAGAACGCCGAGGAGCTGCGCATCGTCGGCCGCAGCCTGCGAGGGCCGGCACTCGTCAATGTGTTCGAGGGCGGCAAGACGCCGATGCTGCCGGCGAGCGAGCTCGAGGCGATGGGTTTTCGCCTCGGCATCTACCCATCGCAGACCCACCGCGCGGCGATACGCGCGGCGCAACGGGTGCTCGCTGCGCTCAGGGAAGACGGTGACACGCGCCGCATCGAAGGTGAGCTCGTCACCTTCCAGGAGCGCGAGGACACGGTCGGCACCGCCCGCTGGCGTGCCCTCGAGGAGAAGTACCTGCGGGTCGAGGGCCGAGCCTAGACCCGCAGCTCGTCGGGGACCTTGCCGCCATTCTCGGCGAGCTTGGTTATGACCTGCTTATGAAGCCAGATGTTCATTGAGGCCGAATCGTTCATGTCCCCGGTGTAGCTCAGCTCCTGGGCGAGCTCCTTGCGTGCGGCGAGGCTGCTATCCAAGTTGATCAGCTTCATCAAATCGACGATCGATCTTCGCCAATCGAACCGCTCGTTCGACTTCGCGGCGAGACCATCCATGATCGCCGCCACGTCTACCGACGCCGCCGAGGCGACGGGCTGAGTCGGGGAAGCGGCCTGCGCCGGAGGCGACGGAGATTGCGCCGATGGTGTGGCCGGCGCAGCAGCTGCCGGAGCGGTTGCGGCCGCCGCCGATGACGAATGCCCGAATATTGCCGACATGATGTTTCCGAAAATGCTCACCGTC
>JAFAHQ010000366.1 GCA_019237135.1 Alphaproteobacteria bacterium | reverse complement strand
AACACCTCGGGAAACTTCAATGACACGAACGTCAACAAGAAGAGCCTCAGCCTGAACGTCCGCAGCGCCAAAGGCCTGGAGATCGTGCAGCGGCTGATCGCCATCTCCGACATCGTGATCGAGAATTTCAGCTCCCGGGTGCTGCAGAAATGGGGCCTCGGCTATCAGGAGCTATGTAAAATCAAGCCGGATATCATTTATGTGTCGATGTCGGGCTATGGCCATACAGGTCGGCATCACCACTACACCACATTTGGCCCTGTCGCCCAGGCGGTCTCGGGACTTACATACCTCTCCGGCTTACCCGACAAACCGCCGGCCGGCTGGGGCTGGTCGTATATGGATGATACCGGCGGTATGTACGGCGCAATGTGCGCGCTGACCGGCCTCTACCATCGCAACATAACGGGACAGGGTCAGCACATCGATCTGGCTCAGATGGTGTTGAGTGTTCCGCTCAACGGGCCGGCGCTACTGGACTTCACGGTGAATGGGCGCGGGTCGCGCCGGGCTGGGTATCCTCCCGGCAACCGCGCGCATTGGCCCGGCACGCCGCTCGTCAACAATTACCGTGGGCCGACGGTCGCACCCCACAATGCCTACCGCACGCACCCCGGCGAGTACAACGACTGGTGCGTAATTGTCTGCCACTCCGACGACGAATGGCAGCGACTAGTGCAGGTGATGGGGGCTCCGTCCTGGGCCACCCTGCCGAAATTTGCAACGGTCATCGGACGCTTGCAGCACCAGGAAGAATTGGACGACAAGATCGAAGCGTGGTGCATGACCTTGGGGAAGTACGAGCTGACGGAGCGCTGTCAAGCTGCCGGTGTCCGTGCTCTTCCCGTGCAAAGTGCGGAAGACCGGGTGGAGCGTGACCCTCAGCTGCGTCATCGGCAGATGTATTTGGCGATGGAGCATCCAGCGCTCGGACTGCACAAGGTGCAGAGTGCCCCGTTCAAACTCGCGGAAACTCCGGCATTTAACCACCTGCCGAGCCCATTGATCGGTCAGCACACTCGGGAGATTGTTGAAGGCTTGCTGGGCTATAGCCACGATGAGCTCCGCGCCGGCTTTGCCGACGGCACGTTCTGGCCGACAAAGCGGGCGCTCTTTCCTTACATGCAGGAGATGCTCCAGTGAGCCGTACCCAGCCTCCGCCGGGCCCGCTGGCAGGCCTGAGGATCTTGGAGCTTGTGGATGGAACCGGCCAGTTCTGCGGCAAGCTTCTCGGCGATCTCGGGGCCGATGTCGTCAAGATCGAACCCCCCGGTGGTGAGCCCTGCCGCCATGTCGGGCCGTTCCTGGACGACGTCCCCCACCCGGAGCGCAGTCTGTCCTTTTGGTACTACAATACGTCCAAACGCGGCATCACCCTTGATCTGGAAACTGCCGACGGCCGCCAGCTTTTCGGGCGATTGGCGGCGACATCGGACGTCATTCTGGAAACCTTCCGTCCGGGCTTCTTGGCTTCGTTGGGGCTCGATTACGAGCCTCTACACAAACAAAACTCCCGGCTGATCATGTGCGCCCTGACCTCCTTTGGCCAGACCGGTCCGTGGCGGGATTACCTCTCCAGCGATCTGCTCCACATGGCGGCGGGCGGCGAGATGGCCTCGTGCGGCTATGACGAAACAGACGCGTCGAATGCGCCGCCGATTGCTCCCGGTGGCGGCAATGCCTGGCATATGGGCAATCATTTTGCCTACATGGCCATCATGGCCGCTCTGGTTTACCGGACGGTTGCAGGGCGAGGGCAGTATATCGACGCGTCGATCCACGAGGCTTGTGCGCTGACTACCGAGGCGGCAATCGCCAACTACGTCTACCGGGGAGAGGTGGTGCGACGCCAGACCGGTCGCCATCATGCCGCCAATCCAACACCCCGTACCCAGTTCCGCGCTAAGGACGGCAAGTATGTCTGCGCGCTGGTGGCGGGCCGCCTCAACCCCAGATACGTCAGGGAATTGGCAGACCTGCTCGACAGCTACGGCATGGCTGGCGATCTCAAGGACCCCAAATACCAAGACCCGGTAGTCATTGCGGCGAGCACATCTCACATAATTGATGATCTAGTCGCTCACTTCATTGCCAGCCTGCCGGCAGAGGAGGTCTACCACGCTGCCCAGGAACGCGGCTTCACCTGGGGGGCGGTGCGTGCCTCGGAGGCGCTGCTCGACGACGCCCATCTGCATGATCGCGGTTTTTGGAAAGAGGTAGAACACCCGGAGCTCGGTCGCAGCTTCGTTTATCCAGGCGAGGCGGCGATCTATAACGGCTCTCCGTGGCGGATCTCGAGACGGGCACCGCTGATCGGCGAGCACAATACGGAAATCTTCTGCGACGAATTGGGACTGTCTCGCAGTCAGCTATGCATTTTGGCGGAAAATCATGTCATCTGAGTTGCTCCGACATCGGTTCGCCATCGGAGACAAAACCAGACCCCTGAGCAAGCATGCCCCCATACGCTCGGTTTACGAATAGGCGACCTGAAGAGCCAATCAGGCTACGGCGGCCTGGCGCCGATCGGAAATTGGGCTAGGATGATCGCAGCATAAAACCCCTCTGAGGAGGACACCGTGACCGGACAGCCGATCATCCATTTTGTCGGCAGCCTCCCGTTGCCGGATGCCGAAATGGTGTTCCGCACGCTGGCGGAAGCGGCAGGCCCATATTTGCGGCGCCTGCCCGACGGCGAGACCGGCATCCGCAAGACCTGGATTCGCTTCCTGCAGGACGTCCTCGCTCAAAACCCGGCAATCGAGCTGGCCCGGGACGTACCGCCTTTCAAATTCACGCAATGGGACGGCAAGCTCATTCGCGAAATCCCGCGCCTGCGCATCAAACTAGGCGCCAAGCCTGATCCCAATACGTTCGGGACGGGCTATGCGGAGATGGCGATCGAATCCTGGGCGCTCTTCCAACAATTGCAAAAAGCCGGTATCATTCCGGCGACGGTGAAATTTCAAGTCTCGCTGCCGACGCCAATCGCGCCGACCTACAACAACATGGTGCCTTCTGACCGGCCGCTGCTTCTGCCTGCACTGACGCAACATTTGATCAGCGAAGTGGCCAAAATTGCCGCGGCGATCCCGAATGACCGAGTGGCCGTGCAATGGGATGTGTGCCAGGAGGTGCTGGCCTTGGAAGGCTATTATGAAGCGGGGCCGGTCGATTTTCGCACCGAGACGATCGACGTCCTATCCCGCATCGGGAACGCGGTACCCACGGCGATCGAACTTGGCTATCATCTTTGCTACGGCAGCCCGGCCGACGAACACCTCGTGCAACCCAAAGACATGGCGATCATGGTCGAAATCGCGAACGCGATCGCCGGTAGTGTCGCTCGCCCAATCCAGTTCTTCCACATGCCGGTGCCGAAGGGTCGTGCCGATGACGCCTATTTCGCCCCGCTCGACAATCTGCGCCTTCGCCCCGAGACCGAGCTTTATCTCGGGCTCGTTCATTACGATGATGCAGAAGGCGACGCGGCGCGAATCGCCGCGGCGCAGCGTCACGCGCGTATCGACGGAGTTGCGACCGAATGCGGCATGGCGCGCGGCGACCCGGCGCGGCTACCGGCGCTGCTCACCGCACACGTGCGCGCAGCGCAGGCCGCGGCGCGCGCTTAGCCACACAGCCGGAGCAAGAACAAGACCTCGGCCGCTTCTTCTCCCGCCGACACGCTGCAGCCGCTGGTCACCGACGAGTTGCGCGCCTACGCCGCGTCGTTCCGACACCTGCGAACGCTATTCGGCAGGCGCCAGTTGTGCCACCGGCTCGGCGACTGCCGGCACGCGCGAGGCCGCCCAATAGCCAAAACCCATGATGCCCGCGCCGCTGATGATGTTGCCGATGGTCACCCAGAGCAGGTTCCAACCCATCCCGCCAAGGGTTACCGACGCTGGATGCTCGGCGAAAAGTGCGATCGAGAACAGGGTCATGTTGGCAACCGAGTGCTCGAAACCGCTGGCGATGAAAGCGTAGAGGCACCAGAAGATCGCGATGCATTTGGCGGCATCGTTCGTCATCCGCGCCGAAGTCCAGATTGCCAGACAGACCAGCCAGTTGCACAGCATCGCGCGCGCCACGAGCTCGACGCCGGGAGCATTCATCTTGGCGGCAGCAACGTTGATGATCAGGGGGGTCTTGCCCGCTAGAGCGAGGCCACCGCCGCCGGTCACGAATATCGCCGCGAGCACAATGCAGCCGGCGAGATTGCCTGCCCAGGAGCCCAGCCAGCATACAGTGAGATCGCCCAGGCTCGTCCGCCGGCGCAGCCAGCCAAATGTCATGAACATCGTATGGCCAGTGAACAAATCCGACCCGGCGAAAATGACCAGTGTCAATGCGATGCCGAACGAGGCGCCCATGACGACCGGCCGAATGCTCGAATCGACATTCGCCCCAACGCAGAAGATCAGGATGATGCCGAGTCCGACATAAGCCCCCGCCATCATCGAGCTGATCCAGAAGCCGAGCGGCGAGCGCCGAAGGAACGCGGCCTTGCCAATGGCGAGGGCGGCAAAATGATCGACAGTGTCGAGGAACATTACCTTCTCCGGCTCAGTAGATGTCTTTCTGGTAACGGCCTTCTTCGGCGAGGCGGGCGAGATAGGCCTTGGCCGCGTCGGCAGCCCGACGGCCTTGTTTGGCGACGATGTAGTCGAGCCCGGCCGCGACATCGCGCGCCATACGCTGAGCATCGCCGCAAACGTAGAGGTGAGCGCCCTCCTCGAGCCATGACCAGAGCTCGGCTGCGCTTTCGAGCATTCGGTGCTGGACGTAGACCTTGCTCGGCTGGTCGCGCGAGAAGGCGAGATCGAGCCGCGTCAGCAAGCCGTCGCGGTGATAGGCTGTCAGCTCCTCCTCGAACAAGAAATCGCAGCGCCGGCGCGGATTGCCAAAGAAAAGCCAATTGCGGCCCCGCGCCCCGAGAGCTCGCCGCTCCTGTAGAAAGGCCCGAAACGGCGCGATGCCGGTACCGGGCCCGATCATGATGACCGGCGCGTCGGGTGACGCCGGCAACCGAAAACCGGGCGTGCGGTGCACAAATACGGACACTGGATCACCAGTGGCGACCCTGTCGGCGAGAAAAGTCGAGGCGACACCCATGCGGGAACGGGCGCGCTTCTCGTAGCGGATGGCGGCGACTGTAAGGTGGATCTCGGCGCGAGTGTGCCTTGGCGAAGACGCGATCGAATAGAGGCGCGGCCGCAGCGGTTCGAGCGCGGATATCAACTCGGAGAGGGGCGGGCGGGCCGACGGAAAGCCTTCCAGCAAATCGAGCAGGTCAAAGTCTTCCGGCCCGGCGCCGGGATAGCCCTCGGCGATCGCCTGCAGAACCGCGGATTCGTTCCGATCGAGAGCTCGTGAGGCCAACACCTCGATTGCCTGGTCGGACGGCCGCCGGATCTCGCATGCCTCGGAAAGAGCCTCGGCGAGCGACCGCTCGATCCCGTCCGGTGACAGGACCGGCGTCTCGGGCTTCGCGCCGAGGCGTTCGACAATGGCGGCAACGAGTTCGGGGGCGTTGCGGGCATGGATGCCGAGACTGTCGCCAACCTCGAAATCTCCCTCGCCATCCTCGCTCGCGAAGACGACATGCCGCGTCTCTTTCTCAGAGCCCGGGCGGTTGAGGCACACCGCGCCGCGAAAGACTGCCGTGAAAGGCTTGTCTGAGGCATCACCCGGGACTGGCTGGGACGCGGTGGCGGCAGCAACGGCGGGCGGAGCAGGAGGATCAGCGAGACCTGACCCGATCAGCTCTCTGAGCTTGCGCGAGGTCGCCTTCCCACCCGGCACGCAGCGGGACAGGCTCTTCTCCGCTCCGCAGGCGATCGCTTCCGCATAGGTCTGGCACAGATATCCGCATTGGCCGCAATCGAGCTGTGCCATTGCCGCCATCAGCACCCGCTCGAGACGGCGCCCCTCGGCGAGTACCAGGCGATCGTCGAGCGACAAAGTCGGGTCGTGCCACGGAAAGTTTTCAGCTTCGTCCTGCGGCGGTGATGGGTCGATTGGCGCTGCCCGAGGCGGTTGGTCGACGAGATCGCCCTCGAAGCCGAACCAGCCGGCGAGGAACCCGTCGAGCCAGGCCCGCTGGCTCGACGTAAAGGGGGCGTTGTCAGGGAGCCGCGGACCGAAGCCCATCAGCCTTCCACCCTTGCTGCGGCGTCAAATACGGCTGTCAATTCCTCGACGCTGTGGCGGTTGGCGAAGCCGTGGAAGGTCTCTCTCGGGCTGCACGCGGCCAGATATCCCCGCAGCATCGCTTCGACGCGCCCCGGCAGTTCCTCGGCCGGCACCGAGTGGTAGATTTCACGTCCCAGCTTGAGCGCGGCCCCACTCCCGCCTCCGACCGTGATGTGATAACCCTCGACCTCCTCATCCCCCCCTTGGTCGACCTTGGTCGCGAGCAGCCCGATATCGCCGACGTAATGCTGTGCGCAGGAATTGGGGCATCCGGTCAGATGGATGTTGAGTGGCGTGTCCAGCGACAATCGCGCGTCGAGGTGTTCGACCAACGCCAGGCCGTGCTGCTTGGTGTCGCTGAGCGCGAATTTGCAACCCATGTTTCCGGTGCAGGCGACAATGCCGCCGCGGATCGCGCTGGCCGTGACTCTAAGGTCGAGCGCCTCTATAGCCGCACCAACCTCCCCCAGCCGCGCTTCCGGGATGTCCGAGATCAGCAGGTTCTGCCATACCGTCAGCCTCAACGCGCCGGAACCGAAATGCTTGGCGATCTCGGCAAGGCCGCGCAGCTGCCGCGCCTCCAATCGCCCCACTGGCAGCACCACGCCAATATAAAAGAGACCCGGCTGGGATTGCGGATGGATGCCGACATGGCCGTGCTTGTCGACTGGCCCGCGGGGCTCGCAGACGTCAGAAGAGACGATCCGCCATGCGAACGACAGGTGGACAGCCGCTTCTGCAAGGCATTTGTCAGTGCCCCAGCGCTCGATCAGGTAGTGGAGCCGCGCGCGCTTGCGGTCGGTGCGGTCGCCATAGTCGATAAAGAGCCGAACCATCGCAACAGCGGCGGGCACGACCTCATGAGGAAGGAGCAGAACGCCGCTGTCACGTGCGAAGACACCGTGGCCGGTGATGCCGCCGAGCAGCATTCGGAAATAGACCCCCGGCGGTACAGTCTTGCCGGGCCCAACCGCAACGGCGGCAAAGCCGATATCGTTTGTGTCCGCCAAGACGCCGAGACGCCCGCCACCGTCGAAGGCGATGTTGAACTTGCGTGGCAAGCCGTAGAGTTCGCGGTGGTTGAGTATGTAGTGATAGAGTTCGCGGGTCAGCGGGCGGGTGTCGATCAGCTCCTGCGGATCGATGCCGGCGGCGGGGCTGCCCGTCAGATTGCGGATGTTGTCGGCGCCGGCACCGCGCGAGGTCAGCCCCAACTCCTGGATCGCGGTCAGCACTTCGATCGGATGAGCGGCGCCGATTTCGCGGATCTGCAGATTGGCGCGGGTGCTGATGTGAAGGTAGCCGGCGCCGTAGCGCTCGGCGACGTCGCACAACCCCTTCGCCTGATGGGATCCCAGGATGCCGCCCGGCAGCCGCAAACGGAGCATGAAGGCGTCCTGGTTGGGCGCGACATAAAAGAGGCCGTGAAACTTGTGCAGGAAGATGTCGGTCCCCGTTGGAAAGCGGCCGGCTGCCGCGTTGGCGAGCATCTCGTCCCACATGTCGAAGGGATCTTTGGCCCGCTTGGCGAGCTCCTCCGGCACCAGCTTGCCGCCGTCCCTGATCCAGCGGTCCTGTGCCTCCCGATGAATATAACCGGGCGCTTTCGAGCCTTGTTGGCTGGATTCACTGCCCCAGCTTTGTGCATCAGCCTTTAGAGCTGACAAAGTTGTAGGCATCTCTTCGCCACGTTTCTTGAAAAGCGCAGCGATAAAGCCTTCGAGATACTGTTTCTGCTCCTCGGTAAACCCGGGATCTTGTGTCATATCATATTCGAGACCGTCGACACGGATGCACGAAACGCAGCAATTGCTATGCCAAGGGGACGCCTTTTTCTCGGATGAAAAGACGCACCGTCGCCACCACCGCAGAAGGGGAACCGCGCCGCCC
>JAFAHQ010000022.1 GCA_019237135.1 Alphaproteobacteria bacterium | reverse complement strand
CGGCGCAGCGCGTGATCGTGATGTATGCCGGCAAAAAGGTCGAAGAGGCGACGGTGGACGCACTGTTTGCGCAGCCGCTCCACCCCTACACGCACGGCTTGTTGGCGTCGATACCGCGCCTCGATATCATGGCGGGGCGGAATTCGGGGTCAGCCGATCGGCTAAAGGAGATCCCCGGCATGGTGCCGGCGCTCAATGATCTGCCCGCCGGCTGCGCTTTCGCCCCGCGTTGTGCCTTTGCCGACGATCGCTGCCGCACGCAATATCCTCCCTACGAGCAATTACGGCCGGGGCATTGGACAGCCTGCTGGCATTCGGAAAGCCTGTATGGTGGACGTGATGCATAGTGCGCTCACCCAAGAGGTTGCCGTAACGAGCGAGCGCGTCCGGAACCGACACCCGGTGATCGAGGTCGCCGGGTTGAAAAAGCATTTCCCGGTAAAAAAAGGCCTCCTGCGTCGCACGGCTGGCTACGTCTATGCGGTCGACGATGTCAGCTTTTCGATCGATCAAGGCGAAACCCTGGGGCTGGTCGGCGAAAGCGGCTGCGGAAAGTCGACCGTGGCGCGCACGGTGTTGCGCTTGCTCGAGCCGACCGCCGGCACGATCAGGCTCGACGGTGCTGACATCACACGATTGGGCAAGGCTGCATTACGGCCGCACCGGCGTCAGATGCAGATCATTTTCCAGGACCCGTTTTCCTCGCTGAACCCGCGGATGTCGGCCGGCGACATCGTCGGCGAACCGTTCAAAGTGCACGGGATCGCGCAGGGTAAGGAGAAGGAGGAGCGCGTCGCAGCGCTGTTCGACCAGGTCGGCTTGCGGCGCGCGCAGATGCGCAGCTATCCCCATGAATTCTCGGGCGGCCAACGGCAACGCATCTGTATTGCCCGCGCGCTCGCCTTGAACCCCAATCTGATCATTGGCGATGAACCGGTCTCCGCGCTCGACGTGTCGATCCAGGCCCAAGTCATAAACCTGATGATGGATCTGCAGCGCGAAAAAAATCTCTCCTATTTGTTCATCGCCCACGATCTCGCAGTTGTCGAGCACATAAGCCACCACATCGCGGTAATGTATCTCGGCAAGATCGTCGAATACGCCGACAAGCAGACCCTCTTCACAAGTCCGCTTCACCCCTACACCGAAGCGCTGCTGGCAGCCGTCCCGGTTCCGAACCCCAGGGTGAGACGTCGGAAGCACTTGTTGCAGGGTGATGTTCCGAGCCCGATCAACCCGCCCTCCGGCTGCACATTCCATACGCGCTGTCCCTATGCCGAGACGCGGTGCAAGACTGAAACGCCGCTGCTGCGCGAGGTCAGCTCCAGCCACCGGGTCGCCTGTCACCTGCGTTAGCACTTCCAATAAAGTTAAAATTAAGAAATATTAATATGTCGCCCAATTTTAGCGGATGTTGCCTCTGAGTCCGCGTTTTGTTATAATAGTTGATATTGAAGATCTCACGGTCCCGCCAAGCTTTGTGCAACTGATCGGGTAAGTATTTGCTGTTAACAGCGAGTAATGTGAAAAATGTTTGAACAAGTTGTGGCCTCGCCAGCGATGAACAAGGTACCGGCCGAGCGCTATGACAAGGGCAGGCAAGCGCCTGACGGTTTCGCTTCGGCCTCTTCTTCGAGGACGGTCACCAAACCTCGCATTCCCAACGGCGTCAGGGAGCAGGGCCTCCCCGCACTGGTGTCGAGCTCAACCCGGCAACGGCCGAGCGCACCCGCGAGGCTACCCGTTGGTATAATATTTTACCTGGCCTCGATCACGCTCGTGGCGACTGCCACGATTGGTGTGTTCTTCGGGGTGGGCTTCTTCTTGTTGATGGGCTCTGCGGAAGGAATGATCCCGAACGGAGCCCACAACTCGGACCCCAGCCCGCCGTTTTTCGCTGCTGTGTCGCGCTTTCTCAGCAGTCCTTCCCCGAATGCCGACAATCTCACGCCGGCTCCGATCGGGGCGGCGACACCGGCGGGGTCTGCTGCGGTGGCCGCTCTGCCTCCGGCTCCTCTCTCGCAGCGATCGATACCCGATCGGCAGGCCACGCCCGATCACAGGGAAGTGGTGCCGGCCCCGCCCCCTTTGATCGTGGATGTAGCGCCGGGCATCTCACAGGACGCACCCTCGAAAGGCAACAGACCGGGCTCAGAGCCTGACGTAACCGCGGCCGCGCTCCCCGCCCCGACGGTAGGCGCGGCCGAACCGATGCCCTCTGCTCCCGCTGCGGAAGCCATGCCCGCGCCGCCACATCTGGTCCTATCTGCCACGGAGATAGAAGAACTTTTAATGCGTGGTGATATTTTCCTCCGAATGGGCGACGTGACATCTGCGCGGTTGTTTTACGAGCGCGTCGCCGCCGCCGGAATCGGGCAGGGGGCGATGCGAATGGGCGCGACTTTCGATTCTTCATTTCTCGGGCGCATCGGTTTGGGCAGCGCGCGTGGCGACCCGGTCAAAGCACAATCCTGGTACCTCAGGGCGATCGAACTGAGCAGGACGGAAATCGAACACCAGCCGAATACTTTAAAAATGAGATGAAGACGGGGGATGATGATGAGGTATTTGTTCGTAGCGGCTGCCACCGCCTTCGCCGTTGCACTCCTGCCACCACTGGCGCCGTCGGTGAGCGCTGCGCCACCAGCGGATGTTGTGATCGTCAACCGAGGCGTCGTGCAGCTCGAAACCGGGCGCGCCGCCGGCACCTCGGTACGCATCGCCGAGGATCTTGTCAACCTTATAGACGACGGCGCAACGCGTCGGGTGCTACCGGTTATAGGCAAGGGATCGCTGCAAAACATCACCGATCTCAAGCTTCTGCGCGGCATTGACATGGCCATTCTGCAGGCCGACGTCCTCGACTACGCCCGGCAGAAGAATTTTTTACCAGGCATCGAATATTGGGCCAATTATATCGCCAAGCTGTACAACGAAGAGTTTCACTTGCTCGCACGCCGTGACATTAAGAGGGTCGCAGACCTCGCAAACCAGAAGGTCAACATCGATTTGCACGGCGCGGGTACCGAGATTACGGCAAGCCGGCTATTCGACCTGCTGCAAATTACTGTGACGCCTACCTATGACGATCAGGAGTTGGCACTCGAGAAACTTCGCAAGGGCGACATCGCTGCGCTTGCCTTTGTCGCCGGAAAGCCCGCGCCACTGTTCTGCAGCATCCCCAGAGACGACGGTCTGCACTTTCTCGCCGTCCCCCTCAACCCTTCGGTCACCGCGGCTTATGTGCCGACGCGGCTCACGGCAGAAGATTACCCAGATCTGGTGCCGCAGGATCAGCCGATTGACACTGTAGCTGTTGGCGCCGTGCTCGCGGCCGCCAACCTCCAGGTCGGCTCCGAGCGCTATCGCAATTTGGTAAATTTCGTCGATGCGTTCTTCACCGGGTTCCAGTCGCTGCTCGAACCCGGTCACCATCCGAAGTGGCATGAGGTCAACATCATGGCCGAGCTTCCTGGCTGGCGGCGGTTCCCACCAGCCGAGCAGTGGCTACAACGCAATGCTCCGGTAGCGGCCGTCCCCAACCTACAAGACCTCAAGACGATCTTCTCGCGCTTCGTCGATGAACGCCAGCAGGCGACCGGCGGGTTACCGATGACCCAACAGGAGAAAGATCAGCTTTTCGGGCAATTCGAGGCGTGGCAGAAGGGGCAAATCCGATAGAGCACGGGTCAATGTGGCTGCGTCGAGAGGAAGGCGCTCAGAGGACGGCCCTGGGATGTCGGCGTCAGCGCCCGCTGATCACTATTGCAGCCGTCCTCGCTGTCCTCACCACCGTCCAGCCGGCTGCCGCTGACGCCCTCCCCAAGCGCGGCGGAACGCTAGAATTCGCGGTTACCGTCGAGCCCGGGAATTTCGATTGTCACGCTAACATATCTTTCGCCTTCCTGCATCCGATCGCACCGCACTATTCGACCCTGCTCAAATTCGACGCGGCTAATTACCCGCAGATTGTCGGTGATGTGGCAGAATCGTGGAACGTGTCGCCTGATCGGCTGACGTACACCTTCAAGCTGCGCCCCAACGTATTCTTTCACGACGGATCGCGGCTGACCGCCGCCGACATCAAGGCGAGCTACGAGCGAATAGCGCGACCAGCGCAAGGCGTCTTTTCGGCACGGCGGGTGGATTATGCCGCAATCTCGAACATCGACACACCCGACCCGTTGACGGTGGTATTCCACCTGCAGTGGCCGGAAGCGGCAATGCTCGCCGATTTCGCTTCGCCGTGGAACTGCATCTATAGCGCCGCCAAGCTCGCCCAGGACCCCGAATTTCCCAAGACTCACGTGCTCGGCACCGGGGCGTTCGCTTTTGTCGACTACGTCAAAGGACAGTATTGGCGGGGGCGCCGCTGGGACCGGTATTTCCAGCCGGGCAAGCCCTATCTCGACGGGTATCAGGCGGATTTCACGCCCGCAAACGCGGTGACGGCGGCCTACAAGAATGGCCACATCGCCGCCGAGTTCCGCGGCGTCACGCCGCCGCAGCGCGACGACCTCGTCGAGACACTCGGTGACCGCGTCGACATCAGCGAAAGCCCTTGGCTCTCCAATCTCCTCGTCGTTTTCAACGCCAAGCGTCCGCCGTTCGACGATGCGCGGGTGCGGCGTGCGCTCTCGCTCGCGATAGATCGCTGGGGAGCGGCTGCGAAGCTGCAAAGCTCGACCTTCCTCAAATATGTCGGGGGCGTCATGCGGCCGGGCTCCAGCATGGCTACCCCGGAAGCCGAGTTGGTGAACATCCCCGGTTTTTCGCATGACATCTCCGCCTCGCGCGACGAAGCGAAGAGCCTCCTCACCGCGGCCGGCGTGGAGAATCTAAAGGTCACGATCAAGGTCCGCGACATCCCGATGCCCCATTACGCCGGGGCGGACTTGCTGACCGAGAGCTGGCAGCAGATCGGCGTCGCGGTGACACAGGACAGACGCAACATCTGGGATTGGCAGAAGGATATCGATGCCGGCCAATTCGATGTCGCGCTCGATTTCTCGGGCGACTTCTACGACGACCCGACGATCCAACTGACGAAATATGTCTCCCACGATCTTTCGCCCGTCAACTATTCCTATTCGACTGATCGCTTTCTCGACGCCCTCTTTATCGGCCAAGCGGTGACAGCCGATCCCCGCCAGCGCGCCAAAATGGTCCGCGATTTCGAGCAGCACGCCCTCACCGAAGCCTATACAGTTCCCCTCCTCTGGTGGAACCGCATCGTTGCCACTTCGTCAAAGCTCAAAGGATGGAGCATTACTCCGAGTCATTTTATCGGTCAGGACTTGACCGACGTTTGGCTCGACCAGTGATCATATGTAAGAGCTTTCAAAGTAGACGAACGGTGCGGCGACCGAATAAGCGCTAGGGGAGAACCGGATGGCGAACTTTGAAGCGGCGGAAAGGGGAACACGAGCTGACGGGGTGGCGAGCCGCGGGTCGCCCCTGAAGAAGCTCTATGTCCAGGTGCTGATCGCGATCGCCCTCGGCATTATGCTGGGGGCATTCTATCCGAGCGTCGGCGCCGAGATGAAGCCGATCAGCGACGGCTTCATCACGCTGATCCGAGCGGTCGTGCCGCCGATCATCTTTGCCACGGTAGCTGTCGGCATTGCCAAAATGGGCGACATGCGGCGGGTCGGCGCCGTCGGTCTGAGGGCGATCATTTATTTCGAGGTGGTTTCGACCCTGGCCCTGCTGATCGGGCTCGCCGTTGGCAATCTGCTCCAGCCTGGAGCGGGCTTGCACATCGATCCGGCGCATCTCGACGAAAAGGCGATTGCCGGCTACGTGACCAGCGCCAAGTCGCTGACCGTTGTTGATTTCCTGATCAAGATGATCCCCACGAATCTGATCGGCGCGGTTGCCCAGGGTGATATCCTGCCGGTGCTCGTGATGGCCGTCTTATTCGGATTTGCGCTCTGCCATATGGGCGAGCGCGGCCAGCGGCTCGTCAGTCTGATCGACGATTTCACGCACGCCCTGTTCGGGGTCGTGCGGATCGTCATGTATGTGGCGCCGCTCGCCGCTTTTGCCGCCATGGCGTTCACGATCGGCAAGTTCGGCTTCGGGATGCTCGCCAACCTCGGACAATTGCTGGCGAGCGTCTATCTGACCTCGATCCTGTTCGTGATGATCGTCTTCGGGCTGATCGCGCGTCTCTTCGATCTGCGGGTATGGAAGATCATCCGGTATTTCAAGGACGAACTGCTGATCGCCTTCAGCGCGACGTCGGGAGAGGCGATGATCCCCCGCTCGATCGCCAAGCTCGAACGCATGGGGTGCTCACAGGAGACCATCGGGCTAGTGCTGCCGACCGGCTTCTCGTTCAACACCGACGGTACGGCCATCTACATGACGATGGCAGTCCTGTTCATCGCCCAGGCAACCGATATTCATCTGACGATCGGTCAGCAACTGACCATATTGTTTGTCATGCTCTTCACCTCCAAGGGAGCCGCTGGTGTCGCCGGCGCCGGCTTTGTTGCGCTCGCGGCAACACTCCCGGCGCTGGGAGTTTTGCCTGTAGGCGGCTTGGCGCTGCTTCTTGGGGTGGAGCGGTTTATGTCCGAGATCCGCGCCGTGACCAACTTGTTCAGCAACATCTTCGCGACGGTAGTGATCGCGCGCTGGATGGATGAGCTCGACGACGAACGCCTGCAACTCGTCCTCGACGGCGAGGGCGAGGACGAGCCCTTGGAGGGGGCGGCGTAGGCGAGCGTCGGCTGTCGCGCGGTTTGCCGGCTGAAGGGCGCCAAGCACGCCAAGCAGAAGACTCCCAACGTACCCGCTGTCTCTTCTCGCGAAGAACAGCAAATCATGGTGTACGCGTTCGCCGAAACGACGACGGGAGCTATCCGCGGCTGGCTGGCGTTACCACATAATTCCAATCGCGAACTTCGGTTTGGATGTCAAATGCCGTCAGCCGAACGAATTGAAGAGTTGCTGGAGACGAGGCGCGACGTCGGCGCGACCCCGGTTGCCCGCTTCGAGATACGCTATAGCCGATACCTCGATCCCAAAGGCAACCCGGTGCGGCCGCTGCCCGATTTTGCGCGTGACCCGGGCGAGCTGGTGTCCCTCTACCGCGGGATGGTATTGGCGCGGCGGTTTGACGCCAAGGCGGTCGCCCTTCAACGCACGGGCCGACTCGGCACCTTTGCTTCCTCGCTGGGTCAAGAGGCGGTATCAGTCGGGGTGGCGAGCGCGATGCGCGCTGACGACGTGTTGCTGCCGAGCTTTCGGGAGCACGGCGGTCAGCTGTTGCGTGGAGTCAGCCCGGTCGAGCTCCTGTTGTTCTGGGGCGGGGACGAGCGCGGCAGCGATTTTGCCGAAGCGTGCGAGGATTTCCCCGTTTGCGTCCCGGTCGGGACCCACGCCCCGCACGCGGTCGGTGTGGCACTAGCGTTCAAGTTGCGGCGGGAAAAGCGGGTCGCGGCCTGCATCTTTGGCGACGGCGCCACCTCCAAGGGCGATGTTGCCGAGGCGCTGAATGTTGCCGGTGTGTGGAATTTGCCGGCTGTCTTTCTTATCAACAACAATCACTGGGCCATCTCTGTGCCGGTCTCTCAGCAGACGGCCGCCGAAACGCTGGCCCAAAAAGCGATCTCCGCCGGCATCGAAGGCGAGCAGGTCGACGGCAACGATGTCATTGCGGTGCGCGAGGCCACCGCTCGCGCGCTCGCCAAAGCCAGAGCAGGCGGTGGGCCGCATCTGATCGAAGCGCTGACCTATCGTCTGGGTGATCACACCACCGCCGATGATGCCAGTCGTTACCGCAGCGGGCCCGACGTGAGCGCCCATTGGGCGGAGGACCCGATCACGCGGCTGCGCAACTACCTGGTGGCCGAACGCCTTTGGGGCAAAACCGATGAGGAAAAGCTGCTTGGCGAGGTGTCCGGCGCCATCGAACGGGCGGCAGAGACCTATCTTGCCACCCCGCCCCAGGGACCGGAGACGATATTCGATTATACCTACGAGAGATTGCCAAAGGACCTCGTCGAGCAGCGCGAAGCCGCCCTCGGCGCGGTACAAAGGTGAGACCGCAATGCCCGAGATCACGCTTGTCGAGGCGGTCAATCTGGCGCTCGCCCGCGCCATGGCCGATGACGCGACGGTCCTCGTTCTCGGCGAAGACGTGGGTGTCGACGGTGGCGTGTTCCGCGCCACCAATGGCTTGTTGAAGCGCTTTGGGAAGGAGCGCGTGCTCGACACGCCGCTTGCCGAAAACGTTATCGCGGGAATGTCGGTCGGCCTCGCCGCCCAAGGCTTTCGGCCCGTCGCCGAAATCCAGTTCAGCGGCTTCATCTATCCGACGATTGATCAGCTGGCAAACCATGCCTCGCGCCTGCGCACTCGCACGCGCGGCAGGCTCACCTGTCCGATGGTAGTGCGTTCCCCGTCGGGCGGTGGCATCCGCGCCGTCGAGCACCACTCCGAAAGCCCCGAGGCGATGTTTGCGCACATCCCTGGTCTGCGCGTCGTCGTCCCGTCCTCGCCGGCGCGGGCCTACGGTTTGTTGCTGGCGGCGATCCGCGATCCTGACCCGGTCGTCTTCCTCGAACCGACCCGGCTCTACCGCGCGTCGCGTGAAGAAGTCGATGACGACGGCATGGCATTGCCGCTCGACCGTTGCTTCGTGTTGCGGGAGGGTACGGACATCACCCTCGTCACCTGGGGAGCGACGACCAAAGAGGTCTTGGCGGCTGCCGACACCCTGGCGGCCGAGGGCGTCAGCGCCGAGGTGATCGACGTCGCGACCCTGAAGCCGCTCGACACCGACGGTGTGCTCGAATCAGTCGCGAAGACCGGGCGGTGCGTCATCGTCCATGAGGCACCGGTAACCTGTGGCGTCGGCGCTGAAATCGCAGCGAGGATTGCCGAGCGCGGGCTGGTTTCCTTATTGGCACCGATCGAGCGGGTCGCCGGTTGGGACACGGTGATGCCGCTCTATCGCCTGGAGCAGCAATATCTGCCGAGCGAGGCACGCATCCTCGCGGCGGTCCGCCGCGTCTTGGCGTATCAGTGATCGCGCCACGGGGGCAGAAGTGGATTCCCGCTGGCGAGGCTGTAATCCAATTCTGCACATGGTCCCAAGACCACCACCAAATCCCCTGTTCTATGGGAAAAACAGCGAAAAACGCGTATTCAGGCCCTTTACAGGTCGAATCCCACCTTGCAAGTGGTTGATTTCATTTACATCCAACAGGAATTCCCCTACGCCGCCGAACAGCGGAATTTGGCGGCCGAACAGGGGAATTAAACGGCCGAACAGCGGAAGTGCAGCGGAATTCGTCTGTCCGCAGGATTTTCTGACAATCTCGAAAACAGGGGCCCCCCGCTCTACTGGTGCCACCCATGTAAATGCAGCGCTCCAGCTTCTCGTCACACCGGCGAAGGCCGGTGCCCATGCCGGTCATAGATCCCGGTCTGCCCCACGGAACTACGTCCGTGGGCTGAAGGCTCACGGGATGACGAGGTGGCTGCTTAATTTACTTCTGCGGTAGTGCGCCTTACGGGCGCCGGATAACTCTGGGGTGAAATAATTTGCAGGTAGGCCGATGAGTGTTTTCGTGCTGCCCGATCTGGGCGAAGGCCTGCAGGAGGCCGAGCTCGTTGCCTGGCACGTCGCTGAGGGTGACAACGTCGTCGCCGACCAGCCGCTCGTCTCGGTTGAAACCGAGAAGGCGGTGGTCGAGGTACCCTCGCCGCAATCCGGCAAGATCGCCCGGCTCTGCGCCCAGCCGGGCGAAAGACTCAAGGTTGGGGCGGCTCTGGTAGAATTCGACGAAGGGCCGCGCGCCGACACCGGAACGGTTGTCGGCGATCTTTCCGCCGCTACCGCGCCGGCGCCGCGAGCGCCTGAAGCAGCGCCGCCCGCGGGACTGGCCGTCAAGGCGACCCCGGCAGTGCGGGCGCTGGCGCAGCGGCTCGGCGTTGATTTGAAGGATGTCGCGGCGACCGGCCCCGGCGGAGCCGTGACCAGCGCCGACGTCGAGCGCGCGGCGCGGGCGCTGACCGACGCCGGACCCGCCGAGGCGCTGTCCGGTGTGCGCCGGGCAATGGCGGTCAATATGACCCGCTCGCACGCCGAGATCGTTCCGGCAACGGTGTCCGACGAGGCCGATGTCGAGGCGTGGCTGCCGGGCAGCGATACGACGATCCGGCTGGTCCGTGCGGTGGTTGCCGGCTGCACCGCGGTTCCCGATCTCAACGCCTGGTACGACGGCCGCAGCATGGAGCGGCGGCTGATCAAGCAGATCGATCTCGGCCTCGCGGTCGATACCGGGGACGGGT
>JAFAHQ010000125.1 GCA_019237135.1 Alphaproteobacteria bacterium | reverse complement strand
GTGAAGACCGGGGTGTTGCCCTCGTCATAGCGGCACACCTTCATGCCGCGGTGCCGACAGGAGTTGAGAAATACGTGGACCTTTGCAGCCCAGTCGCGGCATAGGATCACCGACTCTTCGCCCATGCTGGAGACGAAGTAATCCCCCGGATTCGGGATCTGGCTCTCGTGCCCGACAAACAGCCACACCCGGGCGAAGAGGCGCTCCAGCTCCTCTTGATAAATCTCCTCGTTGACGAAGATCTCGCGGCTGATCTGCCCGGCCGCCAAGTCCACTAGGTCCGGCCGGTACCCCTGTTCGCGTGCCATCGCCATTGGCTTCCCTCCCGGGTTATTCGCGGATCTCGACGATGTCCTGTGCAAAGATCATCTCTTCGCCGCCGACACGCGACGGGTCGCCCGGCGAGGAGAGATAGCGCGCGAACACCCAGACTCCGTCGGCCGGGTTTGAGACGACCTCGGCCAGCGCGCCGTCGACGAGTGCAATCTTGGTGCCGGGTGCGATCTGCCGGATGTTGACCGGCTCGCTCATTCCGCCGCCTCGGCCTGGCGCTGCCGACGCCAGATCGTCAACTCATCCCAGCTCTCTGCCTCCATGAACTCGGCCCAGCGGCGATACAGATTGCGCAGATTGTGCTCGCTCGACTTTGCTTGCGTCAGGTCGCAGACGGTCCCGGGAACTCGGAACCCTTCCCATTCATAATTGTCGACCGCGGTCCCCATCCCCTGCTCATAGCTGTAGGGGTAGCGGCGGGCGATCGTCCCGCGGCTCGCCGCGTGGGCGTAATTCCAGTTCTCCATGTCGTCCTGCTCGGTCATGCCGCCAGGGCCGGAATAGCGGATGTAGTAGTCGCGGAGGAAATCCTTAACCTCTGCCGGAGCCGACTTGTCGACCAGAAAGCAGCGCCAGATTTCGGTCTCGTGCGCGCCGCGCGGATGCCAGGCGGCCAAGGTGCGCGGTTGACGCGCGAGAAAGGCGGTGTTCGGAAACACCTCGCCGACCAGCGCGATCATCCTGCCCCAATCGCCTTGCTTCTTGCGCCTTGCCTCCTCGCATTCGCGGAAATAGTCGGAGACGACGGAAGAGTGCTGATAGGCGGGCGGGGGGGCCGCCTCCTTCGGGAGCAGGTAGCTGGTGGTCTGATGACCGCGCTCCGGGAATGCGATGTGCAGCTTTCTCGCCATGTTCAGCTCGGGCATGTCGCGGCGGCCGCTGCCGGAAGGCCCGATGCCGACCAAATCGACCGAGCGGTGGCTGATATTGTGGTAGCTGTCGCCGGAAAAATTCTCGGCCGGGAATTTCCAGTTGCATGGCACCCGCCATTTCTGGATGCCGCAGAGGATCTCGGTGCCGCCGTCGCTCCCGTCCCAGGCGTCGAGGGTCAGGTCGATATAGGGCAGAAAATCGCCGAGATATTCGAGAAAGGGCGGGGCTGCCGGGTCCCAGGTTGCCCATACCGAGCTTTTGTAGAGGCACAATTGGGCGACCTCGACGAGACCCCAGGCCGACCGGTCGAGGGTGCTGTGATACGCCTCTCTGAAGTAGGGGACGCCGACAAGCCGGCCGTCGGTCGAATAGCTCCAGCCGTGGTAGGGGCAGGTCAAGACGGCCGCGTTGCCCTCGTCGTAGCGGCACACCTTCATGCCGCGATGCCGGCAGGAATTCAGGAAGACATGGACCTTGCCGACGCGGTCGCGGCACAGGATCACCGATTCCTCGCCCATTGACGAGACGAAGAAGTCACCTGGGCTCGGGATTTGGCTCTCATGTCCAACAAAGAGCCAGGCGCGCGCGAAGACGCGTTCCAGCTCGTCCTGGTAGATCTCGTCGTTGACAAAGATCTCGCGGCTGATCTGCCCCGTAGCCACATCGACGAGCCCGGGGCGATAACCTTGTATCCTCGTGGTCGCCATCGGCGTCCTCTTGCCTAGAAGAAGAAGGTCAGGTTCTTGCTCAACAGGACATTCTGATCGAGCAGGATTTTGCGCCGCGCGATCCGCCAGTGGCCATCAATCCGGCGCAATAGATCCTCGCGCTTGCCGACGAGGAAATCGGTCTCGGTCTCGACCCGGTTGCGGTAGACCAGAAAGCGACATCTAACGGACACCTCGGCGGGCTCCGCCGGCGACGGATTGACCTCCAGAAGCTGGATGTTGGAGAGCAGGTGGGAGATACGGGATACCGGCTCTTCGGCCCAATGGATCCCGGTTTGGATTTGCCTTACCCGGCGGGTCAGGGTTTCCTTGCCCTCGTCGAACCAGCTGATGTCGCGGCCCTCGCGGGTGAACTCGCGCTCGCGGTCGTCGACCTTGACGTTGCGCCGCATCGGCATCCAGTAGCGCGCATCCTCTGCGAGCAAGGCCAGCCATTCGTCATAGCGGCGCTCGTCCAACAGATCGGCTTCGCGATAGAGAAACTCCTCGATCTCCTGCTTCAACAGCACTCGGGCGATGCGATCGTCGGTCATGGCATATCGTCGTCGCGCCCGAGGAATTCGAGGACGCGGTCCATCACCTCCTTCTTCGGGTAGATCGACGCGATCGCCCGCGCCCGGGTCAGCGGGTCGCTGGCAAAGAAGCGCTCATAGAGCACCTGGCGGCTGCCGAAGGAGGTGCCGGCGATGTCCCAGGCCAGCCGGAAGAGCTTGACGCGGTCTTTCGCCTCGGCGTTGTCGGTGGCGAGATATTGCTCGATATGGTCGGCCAAGGGCCCCTTAAAATCGTCTTCGGTCGGGGTCAACATGAAGCTGCTCGAGCCCAAGAGCTGGATGATCTCTACCATCCGCGGATATGCGGTCATGAAGAGGTTGCGCGGGCTTTCGACCATCAATGGCTCGGGGCACATGACACCCCACTCGTCGAGCTGGGCGTCGGCCTCGGCGCCGCGTATGCAGGCGCGCGTCAATTGGGTGATCAGCATCAATTCGCCGATGCGCTCCTCGACATGCGGCAGATGCGCATTGCCGAGCGCCTTGGTCATCAGCAATGCGACACCGAGCACGAACTCGGCCTTGGCGAGGTTCTTTACCGCACCCTGATGCGCCGAATGCGCGGTCGAATGGGTCGCGTGGGCGGTGCGGTTCAGAAGATCGACGTCGCCCAGCAGGAACACCCGCTCCCACGGCACCAGCACGTCATCGAAGAAGACGATGCAATCCATCTCCTCGAAGCGCGAGCCCAAGGGATGGTCGAAATGCGAGCGGCCGAGGTCGAAGCTCTCGCGGCACAGGAACCTGACGCCCGGCGTGCCGCACGGGATTGCAAAGCTGACCGCGAATGGGCTGTGCGTCTCGGCATGCCGTGCCATGCGCGGCGAGTAGACGCCGATCTCATCGGCGAGCGGCCCCAGGGTCGCCAAAATCCGCGCACCGCGCACGACGATGCCGGCATCGGTCTCGCGCGTGACCTGCAGTGCGGTCCCTTCTTCGAGATTGAAGATGCCGGAAACTGTGCGGCTCCTCTGCAGATTGATCAGCGAGTGCGTCAGGGTCAGGTCGTTTTCGCGGATGTATTCGTAATAGCGCCGCATGTTCTCGGTGAATTCGGGCCGCCCCAGCCCCTGCGTGAAATAATCGGCGGCTCCGGCCCAGGCGGCGTAAGTGACGTTCATGAAATCGGGCGAACGGCCC
>JAFAHQ010000033.1 GCA_019237135.1 Alphaproteobacteria bacterium | reverse complement strand
TCCGAAGTTGCGATTCTGTGGGCTAGGCGCACGAACGATCAGTCCCGCGGCGACGGCCCGCAAGGCCGCGTCGATCTGCCGGGCGGTGGCGTCCGGCCGCAACCTCCCGGCGATGTCGCCCTCGACAGGGCCGATCGCGACGGCCGGCGCGGGCACCGAATTGTCGATTGCGCGGTCGGTCAGGATCGCATCCGGAGCGGCGGTCAATTCGACGACCTCGTGCCCGCTCCGCGCGACCAACGCAGCGAGGCGGCTTCGCACCGGCGCATCGGATGCCACGACGGCGACGCGCAGCCGGCTCGGGACGCCGCTCATCCCGAGGGCCGGGCGGCGACCGTCACCGTAACCGATAAGACCTTGGCTGCTCGTAGCAGCCGCAGCTCGATCGACTGCCCGACCGATTCCGGCCCCAAGCGCTGCGCCACCATTGCCGGACGGCTGACACCTTCCCCGCCGATGGTGACCAGGATATCGCCGGCGAGCACACCTGCCTCGGCCGCCGGGCCTTCCTTCGCCACACTCATGATCATCAGCCCGCGCGATTGGCCGACTTCGGCCTGCGCACTTTCCGGCACGAGCACCGGCTGCAACGCCAGGCCGAGCCAGCCTCGCTCGATGCGCCCCTTGCTCAGCAGCGGTTCGAGCACGCCCTCGACCGTGGTAGTCGGGATGACCAGCACGCGCCGGCGAGGGCCCAAGGTCGAGATCCCGAGCAGACTGCCGCCGGCATCGAGCACCGGTCCGCCCTCCTCCCGCCCGCTCATCGTCATGTCGAGAATGATCCGCCGATCGACACGGCCGCCGGCTCGGCTGTGCCACGCCCGGCCGACCGAGTGGATCACGCCGAGCCGTACGGACACGCCGGCCTCGTCGGCGCCAAAGGCGAGCGCGAGCGCGCCGGGATGCGGTTCGGCGGGCGAAAGCGAGCCCGGATCCGGGGTTCCGTCGAGCTTGAGGGCAAGGACATTGGTGCCAGGATCGCGGCCCGCCAGATGCGCCGCGAAACTGCTGCCGTCGCCGAGCACAACCTTGGCCTCTTCGACATGATCGAAGGCCTGCTCCGCGGCGACCACGACGTCTTTGCGCCAAAGGGTTCCCGAACGCGTCTGGCGTCCCTCCACCTCGATCCGGGCCACCCAAGGCTGCGTCCGCCTCACGCGCTCGACCAGCGCGTCGGATAACCCGCTCAGCGGGTCTTGAGCAATGTCGGGCATAATCTTCTCCCTCTTCCGGTGACCTTCAGGATGGCGTCGAGCGAGGTACTCGACTACCGGAAGGATGGGGAGGTCTAGGCAAGGCGGTCGCGGCAGGTTGACGTATCGGCTGGTCCCGTCCGGGCACCCTGCCGATCGTCAAGAAGCAAACTGTTCCTTGAGTACCCGTTCTTCGAGGTTGAACTCGCGATCAAAGAGCAAGGTCATCGCGATATGGCGATTCTCGTGGATATCGACGCTGACGACATCGCGCGCCTCGGTAAAATCAGCGACGGCGCTGACCGGGCGCTTATCGGTCTCCAGCGCATCGATCCTGACCTTTGCGTGGTGAGGCAACAGCGCCCCACGCCAGCGACGCGGGCGGAAGGCGCTGATCGGGGTCAAGGCGAGGACGCCCGCCCCGAGCGGGATGATCGGCCCATGCGCCGAGAGATTGTAAGCAGTGCTGCCGACCGGTGTCGCGACCAGGATGCCGTCCGCCATCAGCTCATCGATCCGCACGACCCCGTCGACGCTGACCTGAAACTTCGCTGCCTGCCGGCTCTCGCGCAGCAGCGAGACCTCGTTGAAGGCGAGCGCCCGGCACTTTGCGCCCTGCTCGCAGACCGCGTTCATCTCAAGCGGATGGAGCACAACCGGCTGCGCGGCGGCAAGGCGCTCGAAAAGTCCGTCCGCCCGATAGGGGTTCATCAGGAAACCGACGCTGCCGCGATGCATGCCGAAGATCCGCACGCCTTTGGACAGAAAACGGTGCAAGCTCTCCAGCATAAAGCCGTCGCCGCCCAGCGGGATGATGATTTCGGCGCGCTCCGGCGGAACGCAAGGATAGAGGTCGCGGAGTTCCTCGAGGGCCAGCTGTGCGGCCTCGCTCTCGGCCGCGACGACGGCCATCCGCGGCGGCGGATTGGTCACCCGCCGGTCACGCTCATGTGTCGGGCGACAGCGGGCCGATTGTGGCGACGGTCGATGATGAAATCATGGCCGCGAGGCTTGCGGTCGATCGCTTCGCGAATTGCTGCCTCGAGCGCCTGATCTCCTTCGGAATGGCGCAATGGCGTGCGCAGATCCGCGGCATCCTCCTGGCCGAGGCACATATACAGCGTGCCGGTGCAGGTCATCCGCACGCGGTTGCAGTTCTCGCAGAAATTATGCGTCAACGGGGTGATGAACCCGAGCCGCCGACCGGTCTCGCGCACCGTGACATAGCGCGCCGGTCCGCCTGTGCGATAGTCGCTCTCGTCGAGCGTCCAGCGCCGTCCCAATCGGGCGCGCACTAACGACAGCGGCAAATATTGGTCGAGCCGATTCTCGCCGCCGATATCACCCATCGGCATGACCTCGATGATCACCAGGTCGAAACCCTCTTCGCCGGTCCAGGCGATGAGGTCATCGAGCTCGTCCTCATTAACCCCGCGCAACGCAACGGTGTTGATCTTGACCGCGAGGCCAGCGGCCTTCGCTGCCGCCAGCCCGTCGAGAACCGTCTCGAGATGGCCGCGGCGGGTGATCGCCGTGAATTTCGCCGGGTCGAGCGTGTCGACCGAGACGTTGACCCGGCGCACGCCGCACTCGCGCAATTCAGCGGCATATCGGGCGAGCTGGCTACCATTCGTCGTCAACGTCAGCTCGTCGAGCGCGCCCGTGGCAAGATGACGGCCGAGCATGCGAAAGAGCGCCATTATGTTACGCCGCACCAGCGGCTCACCGCCGGTCAGCCGTAGCTTTCGGACACCGAGCCGGACAAACGCGCTGCACACCCGGTCGAGCTCTTCCAAGGTCAACAGCTCGGCCTTCGGCAGAAAGGTCATCTCCTCCGCCATGCAGTAAACACAGCGGAAGTCGCACCGGTCGGTGACCGATACGCGCAGATAGGTGATGGTCCGTCCAAACGGGTCGATCATGCTTTTCTCGTCGCGTCGCGACCTGCTGCATTCAAGATAGTGGCACGATCGGGGAATGTCGCCCCCGATTGTGTCGTGTCCGAAACATGGCCCTTCCCACCTTGCAGCGGGAGCTGGTGCGACCCATCATCGGCAGATGCAGGAATTTACCGTCCGTCCCCAGCCCGATGATCCGCGGCTGACCCGCTCGGTCGCCGGAATCGACCACGAGGGCAGACCGATCGAGACCGCCGTCGTCATGGAACGGCCGCTGACCTTGTTCCTCAACGGGCGCGAGATCGTCACGATGATGACGATCGGCGATCATCCCGACTACCTCGCGGTCGGCTATCTGCTCAACCAGAACATGCTGCGGCCCGAGGACCGGATTGCCAGCATCGACTACGACGATGACCTCGAGACCGTCGTCGTCCGCACCGATCACGAGACCGATTTCGAGGATAAGCTCAAGAAGAAGACGCTGACATCGGGCTGCGCTCAAGGCACCGTGTTCGGTGATCTGATGGAGAAGTTCGAAGAGGTTCGGCTCGACCCAGCGGCGGTGCTGCGTACCTCCTGGCTCTACGCCCTGACCCGCAAGATCAATACGGCGCCGAGCCTTTATCTGGCCGCCGGGGCGATCCATGGTTGCGTGCTGTGCGAGGAGGACCGCCCGCTCCTCTACATGGAGGACGTCGGCCGGCACAACGCGATCGACAAGATCGCCGGCTACATGCACGTCAATCGCATCTCGCCGGCCGGAAAGATCTTCTATACCACCGGTCGCTTGACCTCCGAGATGGTGATCAAGACCGTGCAGATGGGTATCCCGATCCTGATCTCACGTTCCGGATTCACAGCCTGGGGGGTCGACCTTGCGCGTCAGGCCGGGCTCACTTTGATCGGCCGCGCCAAGGGGAAACGATTTGTCGCGCTCGCCGGCGGCGAGCGCATCATCTTCGACCGCGATGTCAGGGCCGTCGAGGACGAGCACCCGAAATTTGCCCGCAAGGCGAGCCAAGGTGAGGACGCAGCGTGAACGTCGTCGGGCTGCTGCTCGCGGGCGGACAGTCGCGGCGCATGGGGGGCGGCGACAAAGCGCTGCGCCTGCTGGGCGGAATTTCGTTGCTCGACCGGGTTATCGAGCGGCTGCGGCCGCAGGTCGATGCACTCGTGCTGAATGCCAATGGCGATCCCGCCCGCTTCGCCCGCTTCGCTCTGCCGGTGGTAGCCGATAGCGTGCCGGGGTTCGCCGGCCCGCTCGCTGGAGTGCTCGCCGGCCTCGACTGGGCTATCTCGCACCGTCCGGATTGCCCCTATGTCGTCAGCGTCGCCACCGACGCACCATTTCTGCCCACCGATCTCGTCGCCCGGCTCGCCGCGGGGCTCGACGAGGCGCGCGCCGACCTCGCCTGCGCTGTCTCAGGCGGCCGCTCCCATCCGGTCTTCGGATTATGGGCGGTGCGGCTGCGCGATGATCTCCGTCAGGCGGTGGTCGATCAAGAGATCCGCAAGGTCGATCTCTGGACCGCCCGACACAAGCTGAAGACGGTACCGTTCGCCGAGCAGCCGGTCGATCCCTTCTTCAACGCGAACCGGCCCGAGGATCTCGAAACCGCCGCCGCGTTGCTGCGAGCCGCCGGCGGCTGAGTAGCGCGCTCTTCCCGACCGTTGGCCGCACCGTTGGCCGCATAGTTGGGTGCGGCCGTCGCCGCAGGACGGCCCGCTGACGTCGCAGAGTTTATCAGCAACGTTTGCGCCGCCCGTGGTGGATTGCAAATGAGCTGGCAGGATATTGACCCATTTCCGCTAAGATCGGTTTTCAACGGGGTTGCCGACCAAGTGTCCGTGGCGGCGCCGCCGCGGACTGGTGTGGGCTCCGGCCCCCTCGATTTACGGGTGTTGGAGCTTCTGACAGCTCGCCTGTGTCACGAGCTGATCGGACCGATCGCGGCGATAAACAACGGGGTGGAGCTCCTCGCAGATGAGCCTGTGCTTGTCAGAGGTGATGCTGACCCGGGCTTCATGCACGATGCCATCTCGCTGGTCGGCGACAGCGCAAGCCAAGCCGCCAGCCGGCTCCAATTCTATCGCTTCGCTTACGGTTTCGGTCATGGCGGGTCGATGGTTGGCTCACCACCGAACGAACTCGCGAGCCGTTTCTTCGAAAAGACACGAATCGCCTGCGATTATGGCGAAAGCATTCGGGTTCTGCCGCTTGAGTGGCAGAGACTGGCGTGCAACCTCCTCTTGACCGGAGCCGAAGTACTTTCCCGCGGAGGCAGTCTGGTGGTGGCGGTCAAACCAGATGGCCTGGATCTCGCAGCGACCGGCGAATTCGCAGCGCTGCCGCCCGAGACGAGCGCCGCGTTGTTGCTCGCGACGCCAGTCAGTGCGCTCACCTCACGCTCGATCCAAGCCTATTTCACCGGCCTACTCGCGCAATCGCTGGGTTGCCGGCTGGTCCGAACGGAAGAACTCCAGCGGCTTCGGCTGACGGCCATCGCCCTCGCCAGCTAAGCTGCCGCCGAGCCGGGGCGCTCGCTGGCGTTCCCCGCGCCCGCCCCAGGTGTCAGTGTGACCGGCGTTTCCACCGGGTCGCGCAACACGTAGCCGCGGCCCCACACGGTCTCGATGTAGTGTTTGCCGCCGGTCGCCTGGGCGAGCTTTTTGCGCAGTTTGCAGACGAAGACATCGATGATCTTCAGCTCGGGCTCGTCCATTCCGCCATAGAGATGGTTGAGGAACATCTCCTTCGTCAGGGTGGTACCCTTGCGCAGGCTGAGCAGCTCGAGGATGCCGTACTCCTTGCCGGTTAGATGGACCGGCTGATCCTCGACTGAGACGACCCGACTGTCCAGATTGACGACGAGCTTGCCGGTCCGAATCGTCGACTCCGAGTGGCCCTTTGAGCGCCGCACGATCGCTTGGATGCGGGCGACCAGTTCCCGACGATCGAAGGGCTTGGTCAGGAAATCGTCGGCGCCAAAACCAAGACCTTTAATCTTGTGGTCAAGCTCGGCGAGGCCTGAGAGGATCAAAATCGGCGTGCGCACGCGCGCCGCGCGCAGACGCCGCAGCACTTCGTACCCGTCGATATCGGGAAGCATCAGATCGAGGAGAATGATGTCGTAATCGTATAGCTTGCCGATCTCCAAGCCGTCCTCGCCGAGATCGGTCGTATCGCATATGAAATTTTCCTTGCCGAGCATCATCTTGACGCCGGCCGCGGTTGTCGCATCATCCTCGACAAGAAGCACGCGCATAAGAACCTCCGGGTTCGGCCGGTAACAAGTACCGGCGGGGCCTTCGTTAACCAGGATTACCGACAGCGGTTAACAACTCGTTATCAGCGATATCCAACCATTATTCTCACGCTTACCGGGTAGCAGGACGCCATCTTTGTGGATCCTCCCCAACACATCGGACAGTAAACCTGCGGCTCGATGAGCGGCTATATCGAGTATTGGTGAGGCTTTTCGCGGGATTTTAGGGCGGGGACTTTGCCTCGCGTCCCTACAGATTCGCGTCGCCATTTTTGCTTGGGGACCGCGCCATAGCCGTTGGCTGGAAGGCTCCAGCAGGATCCCGATTTGTTCCGGGTGGCGGAGCAAGATCGAAAATCCTGCCCCTCTATCATTGAGCGTCGAGCGCTCGGACGTGAGGTTCGGAGCCACGGCCCTTCTCTTTTCGCGGTTTCCTTGAGCCGCGATGATGACAATCATTGAGCAAATTCATGGCAAGCAGTGTGAACCGCTTCACATTCGGAGAACGAATTCCGCTGGGCTATCTGGCCGAAATCCGACACCTCGCGAAGCCTTCCGACACCCGTCACCTCATCTACAGTTCCGGATGGGGCTTCCGCGCCTGTTCATAACTCGCAGAGCGTCAGTCAGTCGTCCCGCCGGGACCTCTTTGACGTAAAACGCGTCGCATGCCACCCTATTCCGGTGGCCGGCCCGCCGAGCGCGCGCTACCTCGGCGCAAGATTTCTTCTTCTTTTCGCGTGCCAGCACCCAGCTCCCTCAGCTGCGCGCTGCAGCCGACGACTGATCTTTGGGGGTGAGCGTCATGGATTTACAGCTTGTCGGGAAGACCGCTCTCGTTACCGGGGCGAGCATGGGGATCGGCCGCGCTATCGCAAGAGGGCTGGCTGCCGAGGGTGTTCAAGTCGCAGCGGTGGCTCGCCGCACCCAGCTTCTCGAGGAGCTCGCGGGCGAGATCGAGCGGAGGCAGGGGCCGCGCCCGCTGTTGATCACTCAAGACATCATGGCCGCCGACGCGGCAGCGAGGCTTCGCGATGCCGCGCTTGCCGGGCTCGGCCATGTAGACATTTTGGTCAATTGCGCGGGAGGCAGCCGACCGCTGCCGCTCGATGCGCCGGAGGAGAAGTGGGAGGAGGCGATTACCCTCAACTTCACTCGGCAGCGCCAGATCACGCATGCGCTCCTTCCACAAATGATCGAGCGCCGCTGGGGGCGCATTATCAACATCACCGGCAAATCGGAGCCCGACCGGCTTAACGCCGCGTTTTCCGCGAAGGCTGCGGTCCACGCGTGGGCCAAGGGCTTGTCGCGCGACGTCGGCAAATACGGGATCACCGTCAACTCGATCCCGCCGGGGCGGATCATGAGCGAGCAAATCCGTCGCAACTATCCCGAAGACTATCGCAAGAGCCATGCCGCCGCGGAGATCCCGGCCGGCGCCTATGGTGAGCCCGAGGATCTCGCCGTGCTGGCGGTGTTTCTGGCGTCACCGCTCGCGCACTACATCAGCGGTGCCGTCATTCCGGTGGATGGCGGTCTGCGGCGCTACGCTTTCTAAGCCGAAGGGCCTCTTCCCTTCCTCTCCTGTGTTGTCAGCGTGCGCCGGGCGCGGTCGGCGCCCCCTCCTCTCCCGGAGGCGTCGGCGGTCGCGGTTCCGACGGGCAATCCGGGCGAGGCTTGGTGCCGCGGCGCTCCGTAGGCACATGGCAATTGTCCACCCGCTGGTCGTCGGACGCCTTGTTGGAAAGGCGTTCCTTCAACGTCCGCGCCTCTTGCGCCACGGCCAAGGACCCGGCGACAGCCAACAAGACCATCGCGGCGGCCAATCTCTTCATGCTCAAAGCGCCCTGCGGAAAGTTAGATTGATACGGCATTGGCCGGTCAGCGGGTTGTTTCCTTCGGCAAGCGGCGCCACGCCATGATAAACGAGGCGATCAGGACCGCCCCACACGACAACGTCACCGTTCTCCAGCCGAATGCGGCGAGGCCGGTCGGCACGGCTCTTGCCGCCGAAGAAAAACACCGCCGGCAGCCCGAGAGAGACCGAGACGATGGGCGCCGTCAGGTCGCGCTCGTTCTCGTCGCGATGCAGGGACAGACGGGTTCCGGGTTCGTATCGGTTGATCAGACAAGCATCGGGCTCGAAACCGGCGAAACCGGCCGCGGCGGCCGCGGCAGAGGCGAGGCGTTGAAACGGAGGCGGCATCGGGGGCCAGGCACGCCCCGTCATCGGGTCGACGAGCTCGTAACGATAGCCTTTGCGATCGGTCACCCAGCCCGCTTGACCGCAATTGGTCATCGCCACCGACATCCGGAAGCCGCCGGGTGTAATCATGTTGCGGAAGGGTGCGGAGGCGGTGAGTTCCGACACCGCCGCCACCAAAGCTGCTGAATCGTGCCGCGCGAAACCGCGCAACACCACCGCCCTCTCGCCGATGCTTTCCGCCGGGTCGAGGCAGCTTAAGAGATCGCC
>JAFAHQ010000386.1 GCA_019237135.1 Alphaproteobacteria bacterium | reverse complement strand
AACAGAACGGGATCGATCGCGCTCGCCTTGGTGTCCACTGGTCGTCCTCGACCGCCGCCAGCGTTGGCAACCAGCACATCCACCCTGCCCCATTGTTCTACGACGCGTGCGACCATGCTCTCAACCGCACGGTGATCGCAGACATCGCACTCGATGCCCAGCGCGGTCCCGCCCAAGGCCCCGATTTCCGCGGCCGTCGTCTCCGCGGTCATGTCTTTCGCTTCGGCGTCGAACTCCCGGTACGATTTCAGATCGAGGTCGACGACCGCGATCTTGGCGCCCAAGCCGGCCAAACGCTTTGCGTAGGCGCGGCCGAGCCCTCGCGCCGCACCGGTGACGATCGCAACCTTGCCGTCGAGCTTAGCCATCAGCATTCCTCCCCGCAGCCGAGACTGCTTATAGCGTCGCTGCTCATATCGAGTCCGAACCGACCGAAAAAATTCCGTCGCACCCGCAAAACAGCGGAGCTTCTGATCGCATTACGCCGCGCGAGCGAGGCCGCATGAGCGTCAAGCAGTTCCGAAAATGCGCTCGATTTCGCCGACCGGAACTCTATAAACCTCAACCAGGCGCGGGTCTGTCATCCCGACATCAGGCATGGACCACTCAAGATGAGTTCGGACATACCGACCGTAGACAATCCGGGCCTTCGTGCTGATGCCCTGGGCTTTGGTGAGTCGATGGTCATGGGAGTGGCCGGGGTCGGGCCGGCCTATAGTTTAGCGGCCACCGCAGCGGTGCTGATCGGATCCGTCGGCGTGCTGGCGCCCGCCAGTCTGCTTTATTGTGGTTTGATCATGTTCGGGATCGTTTTCGCGTTCCGACATTTGAACCGCCTGGACGCGAATGCCGGTGCTTCCTATACCTGGGTCGCCTCGATTTTTTCGCCCGCAATCGGGTTTTTTGCTGGCTGGTCGGTGATTGTCGGCTCGGCCTTGTTCATGGTCTCCGGCACTCTTCCCGCTGCTGAGGGGACGCTGAAGCTGTTTGAGCCTGGTCTGGCGGACAATCAAGGCGCGGTTACCCTCATTGCGGCGGCGTGGGTAGTGGTTATCGGCGTTGTCGTCGCGAAAGGAATCAAGCTCAGCAGCTATACGCAGATCGTTTTCACGGTCTTCGAAGTGGCCATAGTGGCATTGTTGCTCGTCCTTGCTGCCGTCGGTTTTGGCCCCGCGCCGGCGCATGCATATTCTCTCGCATGGTTCACCGGCGCAGGCTTCACGCCGGGCTTGTTCGCGATAGGCGCCGGGATCGCCTTGTTCGCGTTCAGTGGCTGGGACGTCACCCTGAACCTCAACGAGGAGACTTGCGACGGAGCGCGTATCGCCGGGCGCGGCAGCATTGCAGCAGCGGCGATTACCGTCGTGCTATTGGTTGGTTTTAACGCGGTCGCTCTCCGGGTGCTCAGCGATTCTGAAATCGAGAATGCCGGTATCAACATCGTCTTCGCGTTGGCAGAAAAGCTGATGCCGCATCCTTGGGATTATGTCGCAGTGATTGCTGTCATGCTGGGCACCGTCGGCACCTTGGAAACCTCGATTCTCCAATTTACCCGCACTCTGTTTGCCATGGGCCGGGACAACGTGCTGCATCCCCGTTATGCGCGGCTGCACCAAACCTACCGCACGCCGTGGTTCGCCACATTGTTGATTACGATGCTCGGCCTGCTGCTGCTCCTCCTGTCTTCGTATCTGTCAGGCATCAGGACGGTCATTGGCGATTCGGTCAACGCCGTCGGCTTTCAGATCGCCTTTTACTACGCGCTAGCTGGCCTCGCCTGTGCCTGGCATTTCCGCAAGCGGGCGCTGACAGGTTTGGGCCAATTTATTTTCCTGCTCGCTTGGCCATTGCTCGGCGTGGGCTTCTGTCTATTCATCGCTGTTTGCAACGTGCCGACCTACGATTTGACGACCAACGTCCTCGCCATCGGCGGCATCGCAATCGGTATCGTGCCGTATCTCTGGAGCCGGTCGCGATTAAACCGTCGTACCGCGACATCGGCAGCGGCATAGGGCATAATCAAAGCTAGGGCCACGCCAACACTCGACACCAGGGGAAGGCGAAGAAGGCCGCGGGGTCCTCGCCCCATTCCGCCCAGATCGCGGCCAAGCGCGTCAGCTCCTCGACCGATGCAATTCCATGGCGGGCGACAGAAGCGCGAAACTCCCGATCCCGGCATTCCTTGGCCCGGTCGCGTGCGAAGGCCATGATCAGTTCCGGGGTCCCGTAGCTGATATAGTCGGCGAACGCTTCAACCCGGCCGAAGCCGGCCTGTTGAAAAAGCCCGCGCAGGCACCGACCCATATTGGGGTCGGCGATCCCCTCTGCACGCCACAGTTGTTGACGGATGTCGTAGAAGCGTCGCGGGCCAGCCGTCCGCTCGCCGGCGATAATAAGACCTCCGTAATCTACGGATGCCGCGCCAACCACGCCGCTGCGCTTCGTGATGCGCCGCAGTTCCGCTACGGCATTTGTGGGGTCGCCGAGTGTCTCGAGCATAGAGTGGCAAAGAACGGCGTCGAATGCCGCATCGTAAAAAGGCAGCTGTCGACCGTCGGCCACGGTGAAGGCCAGGTTATTTCGTCCGGTTGAGGCCGCGTGGCAGCGGGCAGCGGCAAAGCTGTCCTTTTCAATATCGACGCCGACGACCCGGCCGTTCGGCACCACCTCGGCCAGACCTAACGTAATCGTCGCCTCACCGCAGCCGCAATCGAGCATCGCCATGCCAGGTCGAAGGTGCGGGAGAAGGAAGCTGGCATAGACGTCCGCACCGCGGGCCTTGATCGCGGACTCGATCCCGCTTCGTCTCTGTGCTCTTTCCATCGCGACCGACCGCGAAATAGTGCACCACCATTGTCTTCAGCGGAGCCAGCAAAGCAATCCCTTCTCAAAATTACTATCTGTCCGGACCCCAATGGCCGGTGCCAATAGCTGCGCCAGGGTCGGGGCTCTTGCGAGCCGGGTCGAGGCGTTCGTCCGTGCCGTTGCCTCATATTCGGAAGATCCCCTACCCTGCTGGCATATGAACCAGCTGGAGCTGCGCGATGAGCTTCACGATCCTGCTGCTGTCGCCGGATGCCGACCCGTCGTGGCCGGAGAAGATCAGCCGGGCCGTTGCGGGTGCGGTCGCCAAGATATATGCCGATCCCAAGGACGCTATCGCCGACATCGAGACCGCCGACGCCGCCTATGGCACCGTGCCGCCCGAGCAATTCGCCTGGGCGAAGAAGCTGCGCTGGATCTGTGCTTCGCGTGCGGGGCTCGGGGCTGCGTATTTTTACGACGCGCTGGTCAAGAGCGATGTCATCGTGACCGGCATGCACGGCAGCTACAACGAGCATCTCTCGACCCACGCGGTGGCGTTTCTGCTCGCCTTTGCCCGGCGCTTCGAGCACTACCTGCCGCAG